>JBJEJC010000152.1:0-6889 GCA_051877675.1 Roseburia sp.
ATATTAACATGTGAAAGTAAATGCCTTTCCTATGAAATAAAAAACGCTCCGCGAGAATCGCACTGCGGCGGAATGGTAGATGTTGCTGACGCAACCCGCCGCAGGCGGAGAATCCTGCGGAGCAGGATTCTATTTTTGGTTAAAAAAGAGTAAAATAACTTAACAAAATTAATAGGATAAAAGTAATATAATGTGAATAATAGCTAAAAACAAAAGGTAAAAATTGTTAAATATGTAAAAAAAGAGATAATGTGAAAATTTATATGATAAAACGCAAAAATAAGTGATGACTAAAAAATAAATATGTGTATACTTAAATTAAAGTTACATAAACAAAAAAGTAACTAAAAAAGGAGGAAATTTTTATTATGAGAAGAAAAAAAGCAACAGCAGTGATGCTGGCAGCGCTGATGGTATTTGGAATGACTGCCTGCGGAAGCAACACCTCAGATGCGGGACAGAGCACCGGGACTGATGCGGCAGCAGGAACAGAGAAGACAACCTCAGATGCGGGAGATGCAGCAGGAACGGACGCTGCAGCACCGGAAAGCGGAGAGCTTTCTTATGCAGATATCGTATTAGGAGAAAGCTATACGGATATTACAACGACAATCCATCTGTTTAACCAGAGAACCGATATGTCAGAGGATTCCTATCCGGGAACAAACTGGGCAGCATATGTTGCAGCATTTAATGAGATGTATCCGAACATTACCGTAGAGGTAGAGACCAGCACAAACTATGCGGATGATGCACAGCTTCGTCTTCAGGGTGGTGACTGGGGAGACATCATGATGATTCCGGCAGTGGACAAGGCTGACCTTAGCGCATACTTCCTGCCTTATGGAACAATTTCTGAAATGGATCAGGAGATTCGTTTTGCAAATACCTGGGAGTACGACGGAATGGTATATGGTGTACCCTCTACCGGAAATGCACAGGGTGTTGTTTACAATAAACGGGTATTCAGTGAAGCAGGTGTTACGGAAACCCCGACAACACCGGATGAATTTATTGCAGCACTGAAGGCTGTTAAGGCATATGATGCTTCCATCATTCCGCTTTACACCAACTATGCAGACGGCTGGCCCATGGAGCAGTGGGACGGACAGATTGCAGGAACCACAACAGGCGATTCTACATATATGAACCAGAAGCTGCTTCATACCAAGGACCCGTTCCAGAATTACGGTGACGGCACACATCCCTATGCGCTGTATAAGATTCTTTACGATGCGGTAGCAGAGGGACTGACCGAGGATGACTACTCCACCACAGCATGGGAAGATTCCAAGGGAATGATTAACCGTGGTGAGATTGCAACCATGGTACTTGGTTCCTGGGCTTATTCCCAGATGGTTGCAGCAGATGAGCATGGTGAAGATATCGGATATATGCCATTCCCGATTACGGTAGACGGACAGCAGTATGCATCCTCCGGAGCAGATTACAGCTTTGGTATCAATGCAGATGCAGATCCGACCAACCAGGCAGCAGCAATGGTATTTGTAAAATGGATGACCGAGAAATCCGGCTTCTCTTACAACGAGGGTGGTATCCCGATTGCAGCGGATGACAATAACTATCCGGATGCTTATGCAGAGTTTGGCAATGTCACCTTTGTTACAGACGAATCTGCATTAGCAGGTGAGGAAGACCTTTTGAATACTCTGAATGCGGACTCTGACCTGATGATTAATGCAGGCGGTAAGGTAAAGGTTCAGCAGCTTGTTGAGCATGCGGCAAACGGAGATATGAGCTTTGACGAGATCATGGATCAGTGGAATGCTGCATGGTCAGAAGCCCAGGAGAAGAATGGCGTTGTTACAGAATAACCGATAAAGAGTAATTGGCAAAGAAGGGGGACCGGAGGAACGGAAACATTTTTCCGGTCCCGTTCTATACCCTGATACAGGAAATTGCTCGTGAGTTGGATGAAAACGCATACAGGAAAAAGAATGGAGAGTGTATATGGCAGCGACATCGGAAAAAAAGGGTATTATCAAATGGATGAGGAGCAGGAAGGGGCAACAGACGATGATCATCATCGGATTTATGATCATTCCGCTGGCGCTGCTGTTCTTGTTCACCTATCTGCCCTTTGGTGAAATGATAAAATTCAGTTTTTATAAAATGAAATATACTACGCCGGTAGAAAAACGTGTGTTTATAGGATGGGACAATTATATTGAGGTATTTCAGAATAAGGAAATTTTTGCTTCCCTTAAGCTGAGCCTTTACTATATGGCAGGCTCCATTCTTCAGTTGATACTGGCACTGTATCTGGCAACGATTTTAAGCTTTAAGACAAAGGGCGGTAATTTCTTTAAGGGACTGATGTTCTTCCCATATCTGATCAGCGGTATCGCGATCGGTTTCATATTCAAATATTTCTATACCAGAGGATTTGTGCTCGATACAATCCTGGGATGGTGCGGTTTTGATCTGGAGAATCTTCCGTACTGGCTGAAGGATCAGAAAATCAATAACTGGTCTCTGGTGGCAACCTCCGTGTGGCGTTATTTCGGACAGAATATGGTTCTTTTCATCGGTGCCATCATGTCCGTGGATGCGGAAATGTATGAAGCTGCCGAACTGGACGGCGCAAATAAATTCCAACAGTTTATACATATCATACTGCCAAGCATCAAGACCATCGTGACGCTAAACGTGATTTTGTCCATCACCGGAGCATTGAGTGCATTCGAACAGCCTTACGTAATCACAGACGGTGCAAACGGTACCGCAACCTATTTTATCAATATGAACCGGATAGCACATACCAACCAGAAGGTAGGCCTGGCTTCTGCGATGGCGGTAGTACTGCTTCTGATTATTTTTGCCTGCACGATTCTGCAGAAACTGTTCTTCAAATATGTATACCGCAATACGGATGAACAGGATGAGGTCATGACCAGGGAGGAACGGAAACGGAGAAAGCAGATGCAGAAGGAAAGAAAGCTCGCTGCCAAGGCACAAAAAACGGCTGCGGCATCGGGGAAGGGGGCAGTATAGATGAAAGAGAGAAAAAAGGAATATTCTTTAGGAGCAATTATATGGATTGTGGTGAAATATGCTTCTCTGATCTTTTTCGGATTTGTATCTGTGATACCGATTGTTTCCTGTGTAATCACAGCGTTTAAAACGGAGGCGGAGTATAAATCCACAAACGTCATGACACTGCCGGAAAGCTGGCTTCATTTTGACAATTTTGTGGAGGCATTCCAGCGTGCCAATATGGGAAGAGGATTTATCAATTCCTGTATCGTCATGATTTGCGTGCTGATTGGTGCTGTCATCATCGGAACACAGTTGGCATATGTGCTGAACCGGTTTAAATTTCCGGGCAACGGACTGATTCGAAATCTGTTTCTGATTGCGTCCCTGCTTCCGGGCGTGGCAATGCAGGTAACGGTTTACCAGATTATGCGTGATCTTGGCTTTATCAACCATCTGTATGGCTACGTTATTATGATGATGGGAACGGATGTCATTTCCATTTATATTTTTATCCAGTTCATGGAAAACATACCGGTTTCTCTGGATGAATCCGCCATCATTGACGGAGCTTCCTACTGGAAAATCTATTGGAACATTATGCTTCCGCTGTTAAAACCGGCAGTTGTTACATCCTGCATCTTAAAGGGTGTGAGTGTGTACAACGAGTACTATGCAGCAAGCCTGTACCTGACAAAACCAAATTTGAAGACCATGGCGATTTCCCTGTATACCTTCACGGGACCGTTGGGCAGCCAGTATAATCTGATCTGTGCGGGCGTAATCATTTCCCTGCTCCCGGCGCTGATTGTATTTATTCTCTGCCAGAAACAGATTTACAGCGGAATTACAGCCGGTGCGGTAAAGGGATAAGACGCAGACAAATCATTTGATGAAGGAGAGTATGAAAATGAGCAAATATAAGATGTTTAGTCCTAAGGTGGAAAATGTGCCGTGGCAGGAGCGCCCGGCAGATCTTGTGGGAGCGCCGGTGTGGAGGTATACGGAGAACCCCATCATAGGACGCAACCCCGTGGAGGGCGTGGCACGAATCTTCAACAGTGCAGTAATGCCTTACGGAGACGGATTTATCGGTGTGTTCCGCGGGGAGCAGACCAACGGAATCCCCTATATTTATCTGGGACACAGCAGAGATGCAATCCACTGGGAATTTGAGAAGGATAAAATCCGGTTTCAGGATGAAGATGGAAATGATTTTATGCCGGTTTATGCATATGATCCCCGTCTGGTAAAGGTGGAAGACACCTACTACATTATCTGGTGCCAGGATTTCTACGGCGCGGCTATCGGAATGGCAAAGACCACGGATTTTAAGACCTTTACGAGAATTGAGAATCCGTTCCTTCCTTTCAACAGAAATGCAGTGCTTTTCCCGAGAAAGATAAACGGAAACTTCATGCTTCTGTCCCGGCCTTCCGACAGCGGACATACCCCGTTTGGCGATATTTTTGTCAGCGAAAGCCCGGACCTGGTGTACTGGGGAAAACACCGCCACGTGATGGGAAAAGGAAGTGAGTGGTGGGAGTCGTTAAAAATTGGTGGCGGCGCTGCCCCGATTGAGACCTCTGAAGGATGGCTGCTGTTCTATCACGGAGTCAGCGGCACCTGCAATGGCTATGTTTATTCCATTGGCGGGGCAATCTTAGATATCGACAATCCGTCCATTGTCAAATACCGTTGTGAGAACT
This sequence comes from Roseburia sp., assembly GCA_051877675.1. Lineage (GTDB taxonomy): Bacteria > Bacillota > Clostridia > Lachnospirales > Lachnospiraceae > Roseburia. The sequence goes on from JBJEJC010000152.1 coordinate 4,707, forward strand.
TCCTGCTGACACCGGAGGAGTGGTATGAGGAACAGGGCTTTGTGCCAAATGTGTGCTTCCCGTGTGCGACCATCCATGATTCCGAATCCGGAAGAATCGCAATCTACTACGGTGCGGCGGACAGCTATGTAGGGCTTGCCTTCACGGAGCTGGATGCCATCATCGATTACATTAAGGAACACAGCGTGCTTTCCGGTTCTGATACCGAGATTGGAAGACGCTGATACAGATTGGGCTGTTGCGGCAGGGATGCAGTTGCTGCGACAGCCCAAAGCAATGTAACGGGAAAATGCGCAAAAAATGCAGCACAAAATTGTGCAGAATATGGAAAATTACAGAAATGCACAAAAAGAATATAAAGTACAAAAATAAGTGATGAATTAGCACGAAAAATCATTATAATTAAATTAAGTGGTTAAATTAATCTGTTAGTTAAGTAACAAAATAGACATATGGGGGAACAAAATGGAAGCATTACAGAACATGAGAAAAGAGGTCGAAGCACATCTGCGTGAGAATATCATTCCGTTCTGGAAACGCCTGCGGGATGATGTTTACGGCGGTTATTATGGCTGGATGGGATATGACCTCGCTGTGGATGAGAAGGCAGAAAAGGGCTGTATTTTAAACAGCCGCATTACATGGTTTTTTGCCAATGCTTACACGTTACTGCGTGAGAAAAGCCTTCTGGACGAGGCGCGGCACGGCTATGAATTTTTGAAGGAACACTGTCTGGATAAGGAGTACGGCGGAATCTACTGGTCCTTAAATTATGACGGGACACCGGCGGACACCACGAAGCATACCTACAATCAGGCATTCTGCATTTACGCCTTGTCTTCTTATTATGAAGCATCCGGGGACAGAGAGGCACTGGAGCTTGCCTTTGAACTGTTTGATCTGATTGAGGAGCGCTGTACGGATGAGGTTGGATATCTGGAGGCATTTACGAGAAACTTTATGCCGGAATCCAACGAGAAGCTTTCCGAGAACGGCGTCATGGCAGATAAGACCATGAACACGCTGCTCCATGTATTTGAAGCATACACGGAGCTTTACCGGGTCTCCAAGAATGAGGATGTAAAGAAGAAGCTTTGCTGGATTATGGATGTATTTGCGGATAAGATTTACAATCCGCAGAAAAAGCGCCAGGAGGTATTTTTTGATGCACAGTACAACAGCATCATAGATCTTCATTCCTACGGACATGACATAGAGACGGCATGGCTGATGGACCGGGGCGTTGAAATCCTTGACGAGGAGAACTACCGCCAGAAAATGTCGCCTATCACCCAGGCACTCACGGCACAGATTTATAAGATTGCTTTTAATGGAAGCTCTCTTGCCAACGAATGCGACAAGGGCGTGGTGAACACACACCGGATCTGGTGGGTGCAGGCAGAGACCGTCGTCGGATTTCTGAATGGATACGAAAAGACTCCCGAACACACGGAATACCGGAATGCAGCGCTGGCGGAATGGGAATTCATCAAGCGTTACGTGATTGACAGAAGGGAAGGCTCCGAGTGGTACTGGGAAGTGGACGAAAACGGCACGCCATATCCGGACCGTCCCATCGTGGAGCCATGGAAATGTCCGTATCACAATGGCAGAATGTGTATGGAAGTTATGAAACGAATTAAATAATATAAAAAAGGAGAATAGTTATGTTACACGAGCGTTATTACATAGAGAAAGAGAAACAGGAAAAGCTGCTTGCGCGCAAAAATGTAAAAGCTGATTTCTATAACGGAGTATTTGACCGGTACGAGTATCCGGTGCTGACCAGGGAGCACATTCCGCTGACCTGGCGCTATGATCTGAACCCTGCGACAAATCCGTATTTTATGGAGCGTCTTGGCATCAATGCCGTGATGAATTCCGGTGCGATTGAGTTAAACGGCAAATATTATCTGGTAGCAAGAATTGAGGGAAATGATAGAAAATCTTTCTTTGGTGTTGCTGAGAGCGATAATGGAATTGATAACTTCCGCTTCTGGGATTATCCAATTTTATTAGATGATGTCTGCCCGGAAGAAACAAATGTTTATGATATGCGACTCACAAAACATGAAGACGGTTATATTTATGGCGTGTTCTGTTCTGAGAGTAAAGATACCAGTGTGAATGATTTATCTGCAGCAGTGGCAGCAGCTGGAATTGTCCGCACTATGGATTTGAAA
>JBJEJC010000153.1:0-33764 GCA_051877675.1 Roseburia sp.
ATATTGATAAATTAAGAAAATAGTACTTTAAAAAATGTCAGAATATATATATAATATAAGAAAAGTATATTGTAATAATTCTTCAAACGTAAGAAACTACAACTTACAATATGCTTTCAGCTAAGAAAAGATTGAAAAACGTAGTTGGAAGTGATACTCTGATAATGCGGATATGAAACAATGGCGGAGGTTTGTGTCCGTGCGCGCAGAGAGCTTCCTAAACAAGGAGGTAAAATTATGGATCCAAGCAACATTTCAACATGCGAGAGAATGGTAATGAAGGTGATTTGGGACGCCGATGAAGACCTTGCATTACAGGGGGTAATGAACAGAGTCAATGCGATTTACCACAAGAACTGGAAACCGCAGACCGTCTCCACTTTTCTCGCCCGCTTAGTAAAGAAAGAGTTTTTGACTGTTTACCGCAAAGGTAGATATTCATACTACGTTCCGGCAGTGAAGAAGGAAGAATTCCGCAACTGCACGCTGGACGAAAACATTAATTATTTTGACCAGGGGAATGCAGAAGCTTTTGCCTGCAGACTTTTTGAGCATGTGTCATTGACAAAAGATGCAAAGCAGAGAATAAGGAAACTGATAGATGAACTTGACTAGCCAATTGTTTTTCATGGAACTGATTACAACAATGGCGGGATGTGCTACGTTGTTCTTATGGTGGATATTCCGCGAGCTGTTTTTAAGGGTGAATCCCCAAATGGTATTTCTTACTGTGAACTGGGTGCTGTTGTTGTGTATCGTTCCGATTGGCTATTGTTTCATTCAGCTAAATCTGGTGAAAAGTTACATTCAGGAGAATGGTAGTATAAATCTGAATTTCAGACTGACGCAGGGGCTAAGCCAGGGCTTGCAGATAATTTTTGTCTGCTGGGGACTGCTTGGAATCTGGCAGTTGATACGATATACCAGACAGATTGTGACTGATGTACAGATTTGCCGGAGCAACGTACCTGAGGATAAGCAGGACGTGCTGGAGTTATTTGAGGAATTGAAGGACAGGCTGGGGATTTCGGAGAAGGTGGTTCTGGAACAGAACGATTCTATTCGGATTCCCCGGGCAATGGGAGTAATTCATCCCCGTGTCGTGCTGCCTTATAAGGAGGAGAGCTATGACCGCAGGGAGCTTGAGATGATTCTTTCCCATGAGTTGCTGCATATTAAGTCGCATGACGTGTGGTATAAGATTGTTACCGCTTTTATTGTAGGAACCCAGTGCTTCAATCCTCTTATTTTTTTGCTCTTTCGGAGCATAAATTTGCTTTGTGAGAACCGCTGCGATGCCAAGGTGCGGGAGCTGATGTCCTCCGATTTTACCACGAGGGACTATTTTGATACGCTCCTGCACATGGATGACTCCGGGGAGGATGCAAAGGAAAGCTTTCTAAGTTCCATGCTGGTCAAAAGGAGCAGTCTGGAAAGGAGAGTTATATTTATGAAAAAATACAGCACCAAGAGAAAGGCATCCAAAGTAATCACCGCAGCGCTCACGCTGCTGTTTATGGTATCGAGCACCCTGTCCGCCTATGCGGCAAGTGTGGGGGCATCGGAGCTTCACGATGAGCTTTATAAGACCACGGAACCAATCGTGCAGATTTTTGATGAGAATGGAAATGAGCTGGTGGCGCACTATGTTTCGGCGGAGGATTCCGAGAAAACCAATATGATGTACATGGATACGAACATGAATCCTATGGCAAGGATGACAGGTACCTTTAGTTGGACAATTTCTGCCAAGACCAGAAGCGTTACGCCTACTATGGGACTGGCTTCTGGAACAAGAATATCGGTTGCTGCTACAGTGAGACCGGGTACCAGCACGTTTTGGATTGGCGTAATGCTGGACAAGGACGGAAGTGGCTGGTACTATGAGGCAAAGGAGGATGCGTCCTATACCTTTAAGATTAATGCAGGTGGTGTCTACCGCGTATTTGTGGAGAACCGTAGCAGCGTGGAGGTTGTAGCATCCGGTTCCTTCAGTTATGACTAAAACTATAAGATTGTACATTTGATTGAGAATTCCCAAGGGCTGTGCATGGAACCCCATGCACAGCCCTTTTGCGCGATAGGAAGCAGCCTGAATAAAAGCCTTTTCCATGGCTTATAATAGGAACAGACGGCAAATCATAAATAAAAATTAAGAAAAAACCGGTTGTCGTTTTCCCAGCCATATTGTATCATTGAGGTATTGGATAGGAAGATTTTTACAGAGATGTCAGGTTCCCATTGTGCGCCTCCTTTGGGCTGCGCAGAGGAAACCGCAAGGAGACAGAATGTATAAAAAAGAAAAACGAAGCTGGACGAAGCACCTGGACTTCACCATTCTTGATATCATATGTTTGCAGCTTGCCTTTATGGTTTCTTACTGGCTCCGTCTGGGGTTTTCATCCCCCTACCGGAATCCCCTGTATGAAAGACTGGCGGTTGTACAGATCATGATTGAGATCTGTATCATTTTTTTCATGGAGCCGTACAAGAATATCCTGCGGAGAAACAAGGTGCAGGAACTGAAATCCGTCATTGCCAACTGCACCATGGTATTTTTGGGCATCGTCCTGTGGCTGTATGTGACCAAGCAGTCCCTGGGCTATTCCAGACAGGTTCTTTTAGTATTCTGGCCGCTGGCAATTTTTTTCTCCTATGGGGCGCATGTGGTACAGAAACGGATTGTGCGCAGGAGATACTTCAGCGACCGGGTGCGTCTGGTGATGATCGTGGTGACCACCAGCGATCTGGTGGAGAACTGTATCCGGGATTTCGAGGCAAATAAATACCGGGACTATAAGGTACGTGGAATTGTGCTTACAGATGTAGACAGAAAGGGAGACACCATACGGGACATTCCTGTTGTGGCAAATGCGTCGGACTTTCTGGATTATGTGCAGACGAATGTGGTGGACGAGGTGTTTATCAATGAGGATTCCATCTCTACCAGTGAAGCCATGGCGGAGCAGCTTGTGGAGATGGGTGTGACAGTCCATTACCGGCTGGTGCATGAATCCAAGCTGATGCCGAACAAGGCAGTGGAGAAGATGGGACGCTATATGGTCATGACCTCCAGCATGCACATTGCCACACCGCGGCAGTTGTTTATCAAGCGCTGCATGGACATTGTGGGAAGCCTTGTGGGACTGCTTCTTACGGGGATAGCCTTTGTGATTTTTGCACCCCAGATTAAGCATCAGTCGCCGGGACCGGTTTTTTTCTCCCAGATTCGGGTGGGGAAGAATGGCAGACCGTTTAAAATCTATAAGTTCCGTTCCATGAATGTGAACGCGGAGGAACAGAAGAAAGAATTGATGGCGCAGAATGAGATGGAGGGTCTGATGTTCAAGATGGAGGACGACCCCCGGGTATTTCCCATCGGGAAATTCATGCGGAAGTATTCCATTGACGAACTGCCCCAGTTCTGGAATATTCTAAAAGGGGATATGAGTCTGGTGGGAACCAGACCGCCCACGGTGGACGAATTCCAGCATTATGAGAAGCACCACCGGGCGCGGCTTGGCATCAAGCCGGGGCTTACCGGGATGTGGCAGGTCAGCGGGCGTAGCGACATCAAGGATTTTGAGGAAGTGGTGAAGCTGGATACCGAATATATTTCAAACTGGAATTTGAGCATGGATATCCGTATTCTGTTTAAGACCGTTGAAGTAGTAATTAAAGGGCGAGGTGCACAGTAGGGCATGACAGACATTAGTATAGCAATAGTGGCATACAACGATGAGGAAGATGTGTGCAATGCGGTGGCATCCATAGAAGCACATACGGCAGAGCGAATCAGCAAGCAGATTTATATTGTCGATAACAGCGATACACCCAACGGACTTATCGCGCTTGAACATAAGTACGGGGATGTTTCATACGTGCCGGCGGGGCAGAATCTGGGCTTTGGAGGAGGACATAATCTTGTGCTGGAGAGACTGGATTCGCGGTTTCATGCCATAGTAAACCCGGATATCCTGCTTCGGATGGACGCCCTGGATACACTGATGCAGTTTATGGACCGGGAGCAGGTGGGCATGAGTGTTCCCCGCATCGTGGATGAGGAGGGAAAACTGCAGGCAGTATATCGCAGGGAACTGACAGTATGGGATATGTTTCTTCGGATGTTTTTTAAGGGAGCGTGCAAAAAGCGGCAGGCATACCATACCATGCAGGATATGGATTATGAAACGGCTTTTCCCGTTCCCTTTGCACAGGGGAGCTTTCTGGTAATACGGACGGACCTGTTCCGGCGGCTGGGCGGCTTTGATGAGCGCTTTTTCCTGTATATGGAGGATGCGGACCTCTGCAGAAGGGTGAATGAGGTGTCGAGCCTTTTCTATTGCCCGGATGCGGAAGTGGTACATAAGTGGGAAAGAGGCTCCCATAAGAACCGCAGCCTGTTTCGCATTCATGTGCATTCCATGTTCGCCTATTTCCGAAAATGGGGGTGGAAACTGGTATGATCAGAGCTTCGGTGGCAATGGTGACCTACAACGGCGGAAGGTATCTGGAAGAACAACTGGATTCTGTTTTGGCGGCAATGGGAGAACAGGATGAGCTGGTGGTGTCGGATGACGGCTCGAAGGACAATACCAGAGAGATTATCTGCAATTATATGAAAAAAGACGGCAGGGTGCGCATGACAGAGGGACCCGGCAGGGGCGTGAAACAGAATGTGGACCATGTGCTGCGGCAGTGTCGTGGGAAGTATATTTTTCTTGCCGATCAGGATGATGTCTGGAAGCAGGCAAAAATAGAGCTTGTATTACAAACCTTTGTGGAGAAGAACTGCGATGTGGTGGTTCACGATGCGGTGGTGGTGGATGCAGAGGGAAAAAATGTCCTTCTGGATTCTTTCTACAGCCTTAAGAATTCCGGCCCGGGAACGGTGAAGAATATCTGGCGTAACACCTATATGGGATGCTGCATGGCGTTCCGGCGGGAACTGCTGGAGGCGGCACTTCCGATTCCGGAGGATATTGAAATGCATGACCAGTGGATTGGCGTGCTTAACGATGTGCAGGGAGGAAAGACCTGTTTTATTCCTGACCGGCTGCTCTATTATCGGCGGCATGGGGAAAATGAGTCCAGCCTGACACATTATGGCTTTGGCAGGATGCTTTCCAACCGGCTTCATTTTATCCGGCAGCTACGGCGCAGAATAAAGGCGCTGGGGAAAGGGTAATCCTTCAAATTAAATAAGTTTCTCTACCATATTGGATGTATCTGTGGTATGATAGAAAAAGATTGAATACTTGAGAGAGAGGTAAAATCAGGGTGAAAAAAAGAGCATTTTTAATGACAGTCATGATGGCGGGGGCGCTTATGCTGGGGGCATGCGGCGATAAGGACGATACATCGGACAAGAATACGGAGACGCAGCAGACGGAAGAAGAGTCCGAGACTGCAGTAGCCGCGAACACGGAGATACAGGAAACAGAAGAGGAAGAAGAAGTGGCTCCCGAGGGGATGTACCGCAGTGAGCTTACCAATGAGTGGATTGACGAAGATTTAAAGGATCAGCGGCCCATCGCAGTGATGGTTGACAATGAGAAGAAGGCATTGCCGCATTACGGACTGACCCAGGCAGATGTGGTGTATGAGATGATGAACAGCACATTAAATGGTCGGATTACCCGCTTTATGGCGATTGTGAAGGACTGGAAGACACTGGAACAGTTCGGAAGCATCCGCAGTGCCAGAACCACCAATTTTATGATTGCGCCGGAATGGAATGCGGTGGTATGTCATGACGGAGGTCCGTTCTATATAAATCCTTATCTGGAGCTCCCCTATGTGGATCATTTCAGCGGAACATTTTCCCGTGTGGATAACGGAAAACCCACCGAGTATACAGAATATATTCTCTCCGGAGACCTGGAGAAGAACTTTGAAAATAAGGATTACAGTACCACTTATAATGAGTACTATGAGGGAGCGCATTACCAGTTTGCAAGCGAGAAGAATCCGGTGGATTTCGCAGAGAATGGAGCTTCTATCGGCGGATATCTGATTGACCTGCCGTTCCCACACAATGAATCCGAGCTGCGCTATGATGAGGATACACAGCTTTATTATTACTATGAATATGGCGATGCCCATCTGGACCCGGCGAACGACAATGCACAGTTATGTTTTAAGAATGTTCTGATTCAGAAATGTGATTTTACACAGTATGATGAGAACGGCTATATGGGCTTTAATGTGATGGTATCCGGTCAGGAAGGGTACTATTTCACGAACGGACGGGGAATCCGGGTAACCTGGACTAAGACAAGGGATACGGAGCCAACCCGTTATTATGATGAGAATGGTACGGAAATTACCATCAATACCGGAAAAACCTATGTCGGATTTGTTCCATCCGATGACTGGGAGGACCTGGTGATTACAGGAAAATAGCTTATGACCGCCGCAGACATGCTTCACGGAATTACTGTGATCCGTGTCTGCGGTGTTTTTAGGAGGAATTACAATGCGGATAGCAATAGCAGGAACAGGATATGTGGGGCTTTCCAATGCCATTCTTCTGGCGCAGCACCATGAGGTGTATGCGGTGGACATTCTGGAAGAAAAGGTGGCGATGATCAATGCGCGGAAATCACCGCTGGTGGACCGTGAGATTCAGGAGTATCTTGCCACAAAGGAACTGAATCTTACTGCAACTACGGACGCAGAAGAAGCATACCGGAACGCAGAGCTTGTCATTATATCCACGCCGACCAATTATGATGAAGAAAAGAATTATTTTGATACGTCGTCGGTGGAGCAGGTCATAAAACTTGTGCTTGCCAGCAACGACAAAGCGTTCATGGTAATCAAATCCACCGTGCCGGTGGGGTATACGGAGAGCGTCAGCCGGAAATTCGGCACGGACCGTATTCTGTTTTCCCCGGAGTTCTTGAGGGAGGGACGTGCCCTTTACGATAATCTGTATCCGTCCCGGATTATTGTGGGCGCCCCAGCAGGTAATGAGAAGATGCAGCAGGCGGCGCGGCAGTTCGCGGGACTTTTACAGGAGGGCGCGTTAAAGAATGATGTGCCGACACTGTTTACCAATCTGACAGAGGCGGAGGCGGTGAAGCTTTTTGCCAATACCTATCTGGCACTTCGGGTTGCCTTTTTCAACGAGCTGGACACCTTTGCCTCTCTGAAGAATCTGGATGCAAAACAGATTATCGAGGGAATCGGGCTGGACCCGCGGATTGGCAATCATTATAATAACCCGTCCTTCGGATATGGCGGCTATTGTCTGCCCAAGGATACGAAGCAGCTTCTGGCAAATTACAGTGATGTGCCAAACGATATTATGGGAGCGATTGTGGCGGCGAACCGCACGCGAAAGGATTTTATTGCGGAGCAGATTCTTTTGAGAAAGCCTAAGCTGGTGGGAATTTACCGGCTTGCCATGAAGGCAAACTCCGACAACTACAGACAGAGTTCTATCCTGGGTGTCATGGAGCGGCTTACCGCACAGGGAGTTTCCATTGTCATATTTGACCCGAGCCTTGCAGCAGCGGAATTCCAGAGACACAGAGTGGAAAAGGATTTTGCGGCATTTGTGGCGGAGAGTGACGTGATTGTGGCAAACCGTATGGATGATATGCTGCAGCCGTATCAGGAAAAAGTGTATACGAGAGACATTTATTTCAGAGACTAGAAAGGCATGATTGCATTATGATGAAAGTGTTTATATGCCCGGAATGCGGATGGATGCGCGTTGTTTCCCGAAGAAAGGACGTGGAATGCTTTAAATGCGGGGCTCCGCAGATGACCATGGCAAAGCTGGATTTTGAGGCGTACACCTCCATGTCCGAGGAGGAGCGGAAGGATTATGCGGACGGATGGCTTTATATTCATCAGAAACCGAACCGGCAGGGGTAGCGTATGGGCAATATTCTTGGGAAACTGGAAAAGGGATTGCGTTATCTGAGACATTACGGGGTGCATGATTTCGTAATCCGGCTGCTGGAAAAGCGGGAGGCCAAACAGGCATCCTATAGTGAATGGTTTACAGCCCACAGAGCCACGGAGGAACAGTTGCAGCGGCAGGAAAGCATTGCCTGCGGGTGGGAGGAGACCGTAAAAATCAGTATTATTACACCGCTTTATCACACGCCGGAGCGCTTTCTGCGTGAGATGGTGGCATCGGTGCAGGCACAGACCTACGAAAACTGGGAACTTTGTCTGGCGGATGGCAGCAGGGATGACAGTGTGCAGCGGGTTGTGGAGAAAATGGCGGAAGCGGACAGCCGGATTCATTACAGAAGGCTTTCGGAAAACCTGGGGATTGCAGGAAATACCAACCAGGCGCTCGCTATGGCGACAGGGGACTGGATTGCATTTCTGGATCACGATGACCTTCTGGAACCGGATGCACTGTTTGAGACGGTTTGGATGATCCGGCAGGGCGCAAAGGCACCGGGGGCAGAGCGTGCCACCGGGCTGCGGGATGGGCAGGATTCCGAAGCGTATGATATGATTTATACCGATGAGGATAAGGTGGATATGGAGGGCAGAGAGCATTTTGATCCTCACTTTAAGCCGGATATCAACATTGACCTGCTGCGCTCCAACAATTACATTACACATTTTCTGCTGGTGCGCAAGGACCTTGCAGAACGGGTGGGAGACATCCGCGCGGAGTATGAAGGGGCGCAGGATCATGACTTTATTTTGCGCTGTGTGGAGCAGGCAGCCTGTATCGGTCATATTCCAAGGGTTCTGTATCACTGGAGATGTCACAAATCCTCCACGGCAGACAATCCGCTCAGCAAACAGTATGCCGTGGAGGCGGGAACGCGTGCGATAGCGGAGCACCTGAAACGTCTTGGTGTGCCCGCGGAGGTCAAGGCTGCCAAAAACATGGGATTTTATTCTGTAAGCTATCCGATAAAGGGAACACCGCTGGTGTCCGTGCTGGTTTTCGGCAGAGACAAAGATAAGCGGGACGACCGGAAGAAAGCCGGGTTCTTGTATCCCAATCTTGAGTTCATCCGGATATGTGAGACAGCGGATGTGGCCCGGGCGCAGGGAGAATATCTGCTTTTCTGGGACAGTGCGCTTACCCCGGGGAATGAAGAATGTCTGGCAGAGCTTCTGGGGAGTTGTCAGAGAACTGAGGTGGGAATTGTGGGGGCAAAAATTATCGGTGCCAATCACAGGATTTCCCATGCAGGCGTGGTACTTGGCGTCGGACCGACGGGCGTGGCAGCAAATGTATTGGAAGGGCTTCCCGGAGCATACAGCGGCTATATGCACCGCGCTTCCCTGCAGATGGATTACAGCGCGGTATCGGGAAAGTGTTTCATGATAAAAAGAAGCGTTTATGAAAAGACCGGCGGTATGGAGCCGGGGCTCTCTCGTGCATTTGCTTCCGTGGATTTGTGTCTTAAGGTGCGTGAACTGGGCTGTCTTGTGGTGTACAATCCGAGGGCAGTTTTTCTGGAAAAGAATGGGAAACCCCAATCGGGAAGGAAAAACAGGCTTACGGCTGGCACAGGCGGCGCCGAGAAAAGCAGTGCGGATGCAGCGTATATGAAACAGCGCTGGCGGGGAATACTGGAACAGGGAGACCCTTATTATAATCCTAATTTTGCAGGAGACAGGGCTTCATATAAGATAAAAAATCCGTAAAAAATAAAGAAATATTTAAGAATATTTCCCGATTGAATTAAGAAAAAGCAGTTGTGCTTTGCTGCAAATTATTGTATGATTGTATTCATGGTAGTTTGTTTTTGCTTGGGGGTAAGAAAAAATACTTGTTAGGAGATAAGATGGATGAGTAGTGTAGAACAGAAAAAAGCACCGACGAAACAGCAGCGTGCAGCAGCGAAGAAAAAGAAAAAACAGCAGAAAATGATACTCCTGGTGGTGGAGATAGTAGTTCTTTTGATTCTTGCCATTGTGCTATTCGTATGGCTTAAATTTTCCAAGATAGAGCGGGATAACAGCTTTTCCCGGGGAAATATTAATGTGAATGAGGATATTCCGGAGCAGTCCGTGGAGATCATGCAGGGCTATACCACAGTTGCCATTTTTGGACTGGACAACCGTTCTACCGGCAATCTTTCCAGCGGAAACAGTGATGTGATCATGATTGCCAGCATTAATAATGATACGCATGAGGTGCGGCTGGTATCGGTATACCGTGATACCTATCTGGACACCGGTTCAGGAAAGTTCCGTAAGTGTAATGCAGCCTATGCTTCCGGCGGTCCGGAGCAGGCAATCAATATGTTAAATGCCAATCTGGATCTGGATATTACGGATTATGTGACCGTGGATTTCAATTCCGTGGTGGAGATTGTGGATGCCGTGGGCGGTGTTGAGGTTGAGGTTACGGATCAGGAAGCAGCGTATATGAACGGTCTGGAACCGGGAACCGGTTATATCAATGAAGTTGCTGAAGTGAGCGGCAAGATGGATGAAGCAATCCTGCTGGACGGTGCAGGAACCTATACGTTAAACGGTGTGCAGGCGTGTGCGTATGCCCGCATCCGTTATACAGCCGGCAGTGATTTCAAGCGTACGGAGCGTCAGCGTCTGATCTTATCCAAGGTGGTCGAGAAGGCGCAGAAATCAGATCTGTCCACCGTGAATAAGATTATTGATGAGGTATTTGATTCTGTGAAGACCAGCTACAGCCTGAGTGAACTGCTGTCCCTTGCATCGCAGATGTTCAACTATAAGATCGGCGAAACCGAGGGCTTCCCCTTCTTAAAGAATACGGTTACTTTAGGCTCCAAGGGAGACGTGGTTGTGCCGTGTACACTGGAATCTAATGTGGATCAGCTCCATGAATTCCTGTTTGATGATGTGGATTATGAGCCATCTACCACCGTCAAGGCAAACAGCCAGGTGATTGTTACGGATACCGGCTGGGGCGAGGGAGACGGATATTGATGAATGTATCGTGACAGAAAAGTCTGTCCCAGCAGATTTGCAGGGACAGACTTTTTTAATCTATAGGCTTCGGGTCCCAAAAGGGACGGTGCCGGATTATGGGAGGAAGATGGAAGCACAGAAAAAATATTACGAGGAAATCAATATTATGAAGGGGATTGCGGCAGTGCTGGTGGTGCTGGGACATGCAATCCGGCAGACGGATCAAACCAATCCGGTATTTGAGGCGGTATTCTCAATCATCTACAGCTTTCATATGCCGCTTTTTTTCTTTGCCGCCGGTTTTTTAGGAACAAGACTATTAGAGCAGCGTGGAATGAGGGAACGGCTTTCCTATGCAAAATCCCGTTTCCTGCGGCTTATGGTGCCATACCTTGTGGTGAGCTTTCTCTATGCACCCTTTAAATATCTTTTGGCAGTCTATGCAAGGGAGCCGTATGATTTTTCGGAAATGTGGAGAATCCTGGTCGGGGAAAGCCCGGATGGCGCGCTGTGGTTTTTGTATGTGCTTTTTTGGGTGAGCCTTTTGGCGGCATTTATCGTGAGTCTAAGAACTCTGCCGGCGCTTTTGGCGGTAACCCTTGCGGCATCGGTTTTAAGCAGCGGGATAAACTGGCAGACCGAGCTTGGCTATCAGCTTTCCTACTTTCCCTTTTTTTTCCTGCTGGGGCTGTTTGTGAGAAAGAACTATGGGACATGGCAGGATAAGATATACTGCGGGAAAACGGTGCTTATGGCGTCCCTTGGCTTTGTGCTGGGAAATGTTCTGTTGGCAGATGGTTTTCATTTGTTCTCCGGACTTGCGGACGGAGCATCGGGGAATATCTCTGCAGCCTCTGTGCTGTCAGGCATGATTACGGTATTTACGGCAGTGTCAGGAATTCTATGCACGCTGGCATTGGCAAAATGGATTGCAGGGGACTGTGGGAAACGGCCGGAGGGAAATAAGGAGGACGGGAACCGTCAGGAGATGTCCCGGCTTCGCCGGTGCGCAAATATGCTGGGAGATTATTGTATGGATATCTATATTGTGGCGGAACCGGTCAAGGTGGCGGTGCGGATTGTTTTCTGGTCTGTGCTGGGATGGAATTATGTGGTCTGCATTCTGCTTTGCTTTGCAGTTTCTTTGATATTTTCCGTTTTTATTTCCAAATATCTGCTGCGCCGCTGTGGACTGCTGCGGTGCCTGATTCTCGGAATGCCGTACCGAAAAAAAGGAAAATCATAAAATATTGATAATTTCATCACAGTTCGAACACAATTCTAGGATAGACTGTAAGCATAAAAGGAACAGAGGTGTTCCGGAAGGAAAGGGGAAACTATTATGGATCAGAACAATTATAACAACAATCAGTCTTCGGATTCTTTCTACTCATACAGCAACTCGGGAAACGCAGGACAGGCAGGAGCAGGAGGAAACAGTACACAGGGTAATCCGTATCAGCAGAGCCCGTATTACCAGAACTATTCCGCAAATCAGTCAGCAGGCTCACAGAGCTATTCCGCAAATCAGTCAGCAGGTTCGCAGAACTATTCCGCAAATCAGTCAGCAGGCTATCAGAACGAACAGCGGAAGCATAAAAAGTCCGGCGGCTTCGGGATGAAGCTCGTGAAATGTGCGGCGCTGGCATTGGTGTTTGGACTGGTTGCCGGGACGGCTTTTGAAGGAGTACGTTATGTTTCCGGCCGGATTTTCCCGACAGACGGTCAGACGAATGAGGAAGGCAGTGTGTTATCGCAGAACAGCAGCGATAATCTGAAGTCAACCTCTGTATCGGAGACCTATGTGGCGGCAGGAGTTGCGGATATTGTGGACGCTACCATGCCCTCCATTGTAGCAATTACAAATGTGAGTGAGACAGAGTACCGCAGCTTCTGGGGCGGCGGCACGCAGACCTACGAGAGCACCAGTGCAGGCTCCGGTATTATTGTAAGCCAGGACGATGATTATCTCTATATTGCCACCAACAATCATGTGGTGGAGGGAGCCACCAGTCTTACTGTGGCGTTTGCGGATGGCTCTACCGTCAGCGCAGAGATTAAAGGAACAGACCCTTCTACAGATCTTGCCGTAATTCGTGTGGCAAGGGATAGCGTTGAGGACAGCACCATGGGCAGCATCAAAATAGCAACTCTGGGCGATTCTGACAGCCTGCGCGTTGGGGAAGCCTGCATTGCAATCGGAAATGCACTGGGATATGGACAGTCTGTTACGGTTGGTTATATCAGCGCTTTAAACCGTGAGGTGACGGTATCGGATTCCGGCACAGAAACCAATTACACCGCAGAACTGATTCAGACCGATGCGGCAATCAATCCGGGAAACAGTGGCGGTGCGTTGTTAAATGCGGCAGGTGAAGTGATTGGAATTAACTCCGTGAAGTATTCGGATACTTCTGTGGAGGGAATCGGCTATGCAATCCCCATCAGCACTGCGGCGCCTATCATCGAGGATCTGATTACCAAAGAAAAGGTAGATGCAGCGGACAGTGCGTATTTAGGAATTGCGGGTGTGGATGTAACCAGTGATGTGGCAAAGACCTATAATATGCCTACCGGTGTTTACGTGGCACAGGTGGTGGAGGGCTCTGCGGCAGAGCAGGCAGGAATCCAGAACGGTGATATTATTACCGCATTTGACGGAAAAGAAGTGACTTCCATGGAAGCGCTTTCCGGCACATTAGAGTACTACAAAGCCGGAACACAGGTGGATGTTACAATACGACGTGCATCAAACGGTGAATATGTGGAGCAGACAATCTCTGTAACACTCGGAAAAAAGAATTAAGCTACAATCCCTTTAATAAAAAAGCTCCTGCAAACGCAGGAGCTTTTTTAAAGAATTCGATTTAGAAATCTGTCAGGTTTGCTGCACGTCTCTCTAAGAATGCAGTCATACCTTCCTTCTTGTCGTTGGTGGAGCAGGTTACACCAAAGAGGTTTGCTTCCATCTCAACGGCGTTCTTAATGTCCATATCATAACCATTGTTGATAGCTGCCTTTGCAACGGATACTGCGTAGCTTCCTTTGCTGATAATCTTAGCTGCCATAGCCTTTGCGGTGGACATCAGCTCTTCCGGAGCAACCACCTTATTTACAAGACCGATGCGGTAAGCCTCTGCAGCATCGATGGAATCGCAGGTAAAAATCATTTCCTTTGCACGTCCCATACCAACTAAACGGGCAAGTCTCTGAGTACCGCCGAATCCGGGGATGATTCCAAGACCGGTCTCCGGCTGAGCGAAGGTTGCATTGTCAGATGCGATGCGGATATCACAAGCCATGGAAATCTCACAGCCGCCGCCTAATGCGAAGCCGTTTACGGCAGCGATGGTAACCTGACGCATATTCTGTAATTTAAAGAAAGGAACGGATGCCTTCATACCGAACGCTCTTGCTTCGGCTGCGGTGAAGTTCACCATCTCGGCAATATCAGCTCCGGCTACGAAAGATTTGAATTCGTTGCCCTTCTTGTCAGGACCGCCGGTTAAGATTACAACCTTTACATCATCCATAACTTCAATCTCGGTCAGCGCGGTGTTCAGCTCGTCTAAGGTCTCGCTGTTTAATGCGTTGAGCGCTGCAGGTCTGGAAATGGTAAGAACTGCAATCTGATCAGCAATGTCCAATTTTAAGTTGTTGAATTCACTCATGATTTAGAAACCCTCCTGAATAATAGTTTGATAAAAAATTAACAATATAGCTATTACTAGAGTACTGCTTTTGAAGGAATTTGTCAATATAAATTTGCTGTTTTTCTACCTGCGGGCAGGCGTTTTCTTACGGGTCTGGAAACTGTCTGCAGACGGAGAAAAGGGAGTGGCAGCAGCCTCTGGCAAAAGAAAACAGTACAAGGGGCGGAAAAGCCGTGCTATAATAAAAGACAAAGGAACAGAGAGGAAATCAGTGCAGATATGTTAAAGGATTTTGAACTGGAGATTTGCGTGGAACCGCTGCTCACATGGTTCCTGGGGCATGCCCGGGTATTGCCCTGGCGGGAGGAGCCAACGCCCTATCGGGTGTGGGTGTCCGAAATCATGCTGCAGCAGACCCGGGTGGAGGCGGTAAAACCTTATTTTGAGCGGTTTATGAGGGAGCTGCCTACAGTGGAGACACTTGCGCAGTGCCCGGAGGACAAGCTTTTAAAGCTGTGGGAGGGACTTGGCTATTATAACCGGGTGCGTAATCTCAAAGCGGCTGCAGTGCAGATTATGGAGGATTGCGGCGGAGTAATTCCATCGGATTACAGCGAACTGTTAAAGCTTACGGGAATCGGGCATTATACGGCGGGGGCGGTGGCATCCATCGCTTACGGGCGCCCGGTTCCGGCAGTGGACGGAAATGTGCTGCGGGTGATCACCAGGCTTACGGCGGACGATACGGATATTATGAAGCAGTCCTTTCGAAATGAGATGGAGCAGGTGCTTCTGGAATTGCTGGAGAAAACATCGGCGGAAATATTTTCTTTTGAGGCACTTCCCCGGGGGAATTTTCCGGGAGCATTCAATCAGGCACTGATGGAGCTTGGAGCTACGGTGTGCCTGCCCAACGGAGAGCCGCACTGTGCGGAATGTCCCTGGCAGGATATGTGCCGGGCAAGGCAGCAGGGGCGAATCGGAGAACTTCCGGTAAAAACCAGGGCGAAGGCACGCAAAATTGAAGAACGGACGGTGCTTATTATCCGGGACGGGGATAAGGTTGCCATCCGCAAACGCCCGAAGAAGGGACTTCTGGCGGGGCTTTATGAACTTCCGAATCTGGAGGGAAGGCTGTCTGCCCAGGAGGCATTGGAGACGGTGAAGCGTATGCATTTTTCGCCCATCCGTATTGAGAGGCTTGCCGATGCAAAACATATTTTTTCCCATGTGGAATGGCATATGACAGGCTATGCCATCCGGGTGGAGGAAGCGGCATTCGCAGAGACAGAGAATCCGGAATCCACACTTCTTTTTGTGGATGCAGAGGGGGCGAGGGAACGCTACGCCATTCCGTCGGCATTTGCTGCCTATGCACAGTATCTGAATATCCGGCTGGGAACGGATGGATTTGAGGAGCAGGATTGAAACATACAGGGATAAAAAAGAGGGAGCCGGTGTGATAGCACACCGGCATTCATATGAAAAAGATTGTGTGTATGAAAAGTGAAATAATTCACGGTCTGCTGGGAGGAACCTTGCCGCAATGAAGTGGCAAGGTACTTGACGCAAACGCCAAGTGAAAAAAAGTTTTATGAAAAAGTAATCTGATTATCTGTAACTTTAGATAAAGTATAATCGGAATTTATGACCAGCGTATGCCCGGTTTATGAGTTTTTTGTAAATAAAATATGAACAGCGCGGAAAGTTAAGAAAGTCTTAAAGAAAAAAGCAATTGGAATACTGTGGGAAAATGTGTATAATAATAACAGATTTTTCAAAGGAAACGAAAGGAGTACGGTTATGTACGATTGCATAGTGATTGGTGCGGGTATTGCAGGGGCTGTGGCTGCCAGAAAGCTTGCGGAGGATGCGGGGAAAAAGGTTCTGGTGGTGGAGCGCAGAAACCATATCGGAGGAAACTGTTATGATGAGGCAGACGAGCATGGAATCCTGATTCATAATTATGGTCCCCATATTTTTCATACAGGGATGGAAGATGTGTACGAATATCTTTCCAGATTTACGGACTGGTATCTGTTTGGACATGAGGTGGTGGCAAAGGTGGGGGATCAGTTGATTCCGGTTCCTTTCAATCTGAACACATTACATATGGTCTACGACAAGGAGAAGGCAGACCGGTTAGAGCAGAAGCTGATTGCAGCTTACGGTGAGGGAAGCCGGGTGCCGATTATGAAGCTGCGGGAGAATGAGGACCCGGATATCCGTGAGATTGCCCAGTACGTCTATGAGAATGTCTTCTTAAAATATACCATGAAGCAGTGGGGACAGAAGCCGGAGGAGATTAGCCCGGAGGTGACGGGACGTGTGCCGGTGCTGATTTCCTATGATAACCGTTATTTTCAGGATAAATACCAGGGTGTGCCGAAGGACGGCTTTACCCCAATGTTTGAGCGTATGTTAGACCATGAGAACATTGAGGTGTGGACGAATACGGAGTGCACGGATGTGCTGAGTTTTGTAGAGGACGATATTTATTTTGAGGGAGAGCGGTTTACCGGGGATGTGATTTATACCGGCGCGCTGGATGAACTGTTTGACTGCCGCTTTGGTCGTCTGCCCTATCGCTCCCTGGATTTTCACTTTGAATATCTGAATCAGGATTCTTTCCAGGGACACAGCGTTGTAAATTATACGGTGAGCGAGGATTTTACCCGGATTACCGAGTTTAAATATCTGACGGGACAGGAGAATACAAAGGGGACTACAATTGTAAAAGAATATCCGTTTGCTTACACAGGCGCTCCGGGTGAGATTCCCTACTATGCAATCTTGAATGACGAGAATCAGGCACTTTATGAGAAATATAAGGCGCTGACCGCCGGGATGAAAAATTTCCATCTGCTTGGACGGCTGGCGGAGTATAAATACTATAATATCGATGCCATGACGAAAAAGGCTATGGAGCTGGCGGATGAACTGGCTAAATAGACAGAAAGGTTTGGAAGAAAATCAATGAAATTACTGACATTTGCAATTCCATGTTACAATTCACAGGATTATATGGAGAACTGTATCGAATCCCTGCTGCCCGGAGGTGAGGATGTGGAAATCCTCATTGTAAATGATGGTTCTAAGGACAGCACGGCTGATATTGCCAATGCCTACGAGAAGAAGTATCCGGGAATTGTCCGGGCAATCCACCAGGAGAACGGCGGGCACGGGGAAGCGGTAAATGCGGGCATCCGCAATGCCACCGGGCTTTACTTCAAGGTGGTGGACAGTGATGACTGGGTGGATCAGGAAGCCTACCAACAGGTCCTTTCAAAGCTGAGGGAACTGGCTGGCGGAGAGCGGACTCTCGATATGTTCATTGCCAATTATGTCTATGAGAAGGAGGGGGCAAAGCGCAAGAAAGTCATGCGTTATACGGCGCTTCCGAAGGACCGGCTTTTTACCTGGAATGAAACCGGACGGTTTCATAAGGGACAGTATATTCTGATGCATTCGGTGATTTACCGGACTCAATTACTGCGCGAGTGTGGACTGGAACTGCCGAAACATACCTTCTATGTGGATAATATCTATGTTTATAAGCCGCTTCCCAGCGTGAAAAATATGTATTATATGGACGTGGATTTTTACCGCTACTATATCGGGCGTGAGGATCAGTCCGTCAATGAAAAGGTGATGATTGGTCGTATTGACCAGCAGATTCGGGTCAATAAAATTATGGTGGATGAGTTTGACCTCTGGAAGATTTCAAACCGCAAGCTGCGTCATTATATGTTCAACTATCTGGAAATTATCACTGTGATTTCTACGATTATGCTGATTCGTTCCGGTACGGAGGAGAATCTGGAGAAGAAGCGGGAACTCTGGAAATATATCAAGGATAAGGACCTGCGGCTGTTCCATCATTTGAGAAACGGAATCATGGGCAATGCCATGAACCTGCCGGGAAAGGGCGGGCGCAAAATTTCAGTAGCTGCCTATAAGCTGTCCCAGAAGATTGTGGGATTTAATTGAGTTATCCTTAAGGATAACAGGACGGGGCTGCCGCACAAATAGTTCTTTGTGCGGCAGCCCCGCTGCCTTTACAGGGAGGGGCTACATACTCATTTCATTTAAGATTCTGGTCTTCATATCATAGAGCTTCTGGGAGAGGTCCACATAAATTTCCTGAGGATTTACAAAGCGCTTGGTCTCATCCCAGATGGTTTCCTTCTCCCGGTTGCAAATCTCACGAATCTCCATGACGCTGGGCGAATGGTAGATGGTTTTGCCGCCCCGGATGACCGGAATCAGCATCTCCCGCATAGTGTAGCTGCCACCGGGCAGTTTTGTCTTTTTCCAGGGAGCGTTTGGATCAAAAAGCCGCATTTCCTGTGCAGGGTCAAAGACTTCGTCCGCAAGACAGATGAGATCCGCCTTAATCTTGCCGGATTCCTTATCGTAAATCCGGTAAAAGGTTTTATTTCCCGGGTTGGTGACCTTCTCCGCATTCTCGGAGAGCTTGATCTTGGGAAGAAAGCTTCCGTCCGGAGCCTGGATGGCAGCGAGCTTGTACACACCGCCGAATGCCGGATTATCCTTGGAGGTAATCAGATTTGTCCCCACACCCCAGGAGGTGATGGTGGCACCCTGGAGCTTTAAACTCTCAATCAGGTACTCATCCAGATCGTTGGAGGCGGAGATTACGGCATCGGGAAAACCTGCTGCATCCAGCATTTCTCTTGCCTTCTTTGACAGATATGCCAGATCACCGCTGTCCATACGAATGCCGTAGTAGGTGAGCGGGATGCCTGCGGCACGCATCTCATTGAATATCCGAATGGCATTGGGAATGCCGGATTTTAAGGTGTCATAGGTGTCCACCAGCAGGATGCAGGCACTGGGATACAGATTGGCATAGGTCTTAAATGCGGTGTATTCATCCGGAAAACTCATAATCCAGCTGTGGGCGTGGGTGCCTAATACCGGCACATCAAACATCTGGCCCGCCAGCACGTTGGAGGTTCCCTTACAGCCGCCGATGACAGCGGCTCTTGCACCGTAGGTGCCGGAGTCGGGACCCTGGGCACGGCGCAGACCGAATTCCATCACGCTGTCTCCCTTGGCGGCGTAGCATACTCTGGCTGCCTTGGTGGCAATCAGGGACTGATGATTTATGATATTTAAGATGGCAGTTTCAACCAGCTGGGCTTCCATGATGGGAGCAACTACCTTTACCAGCGGCTCTCTCGGAAAGATTAAGCTGCCCTCCGGGACCGCGTAAATGTCGCCGGAGAACCGGAAGCTGCTTAAGTATTCCAGAAAATCCTCCTCAAATATTTTAAGACTGCGGAGATAGCTGATGTCGTCAGCGTCAAAACGGAGATTTTCAATATAGTCTACGACCTGCTCTAAACCGGCGCAGATGGCATAGCCGCCGTCACAGGGATTCTTGCGGTAAAAGGCATCGAAGACCACCACATCCCGGTTGCCGCTTTTGAAATATCCCTGCATCATGGTCAGTTCATACAGATCGGTTAATAAGGTCAGGTTTAATGTGCTCATAAGCAGTTCCTTCCTTTGTTTTTCATATTACGGAGATTATACCACTTTGTAACTTTTTTGCAAAGGCATTGTGCAAGTAGGCGAAAAGTAATATAGTTATAGATAGTATGGACAAAAGTGAGGTGCAGTATGAGAAGAGAACGGGCGATGGAGCTTTTTCTGGAGGGCTATAACTGTTCCCAGTCGGTGTTTCTTGCTTTCATAGATTACTATGATATGGACTGGGAGACGGCAGCGAAGCTTTCTTCCTCCTTTGGGGGCGGCATGGGGCGGCTCAGGGAGGTGTGCGGAACGGTCAGCGGTATGTTTCTTGCGGCGGGCATGATTTACGGCTATGCGGACCCGAAGTCACCGGAGGCAAAGGCGGAGCATTATGCCAGAATACAGGAGCTGGCAAAGACATTTGAGGAAAAGCATGGAACGATTATTTGCCGGGAACTCCTGGGGCTTACGGTGAAGCGGGAGGCTCCCACACCGGAGGCGAGGACACCGGAATATTATAAAAAGAGACCATGTAAGGAACTGGCGGGGGATGCGGCGGAGATTTTGGAGCAGTATATTGCGGCGCACCCTGTACCGGGGAAGAAAGAAGCGGAGGAGGAAGCAGATGGACAACCAGAATTACGATAACCAGAATTACGACAATCAGAATCACGACAACCGGAATTACGACAATCAGAATGATACAACCCAGAATTACGGAACCCGGAATTATGCCAATTCAAATTATGGTACCCCAAATTATGGAAATCCGAATTGGGCAGGTATGCAGCCTGACCAGAAGAAAACGGACAGTGCGGCGTTTGGCATTGTGGCAATGGTGCTGGGAATTCTGGCGCTGCTTCTGTTCTGTACCTGGATTAATTACATCCTGGGAATCATTGCCATTGTCTTTGGCATCATCCAGCTGGTGAAGCATCGCCAGAAGGGGATGGCGATAGCGGGTATCGTAATGTCGGGTGTATCTTTTCTGCTTACACTGATTCTGTATGCGGGAATTTTTTCGACGCTGGGCAATGAAAGCAGTGATTTTTATGATTATTATAACGATTATTACGATGATTATTATAATGATTATTATAATGACTATTACGATAATTACGAAGAGTATTACAATGATTTTTTTGATGATTATTTCAAGGACTATGACGATGGCTATGGAGAACACGGCGGAAACGGATTCCTGCATTATCTGGAAGAGCAGTAGAAAGCATGAGTCCGGACTGTCATACGTCAGGACAACTCCACAGATATTTCATATAATTTCAGGATAGGGGTTGACAAGAAAAATTGTCAAATATATAATGATTTTGACAAGGAAAATTGTCAAAAAGAAAGATAGGAGTTCAAATTATGGAAGAATTACTGAAAGTTGAGGGGCTGTGTAAGACATTCCGGCTTTCCAAGAAGCAGCAGAAGCTTGAGAAGACCAATGCCAAAGAAAAAAAGGCTGTGGATCATCTGTCTTTTTCTGCATACCGCGGAGAAGTGTTCGGATTGTTAGGACCTAACGGAGCGGGTAAGACCACTACGCTTCGTATGTTAGCTACATTGATCAAACCGGATGGCGGAGATGCCATGATTGATGGGAGCAGTGTGGTAGCTGCACCCGGAGAGGTACGTGGAAAGATCGGTTTCCTGACCAGCGAATTAAAGCTGGAGGATTTTTTCACACCGAATTATCTGTTTGACTTTTTCTCGGATCTTTACGGTGTGGCACCGGAGGTGCGGGAACAGCGCAAAAAGGAGCTTTTTGGTAAGTTTGGTGTGGATCAGTTTGCAGAGGTGAAGGTGGCGAATCTGTCCACCGGTATGAAACAGAAGGTTTCTCTGATTATTTCGCTGGTACATGATCCCCAGATCATTATTTTTGACGAGCCGACCAATGGACTGGATGTAATAACTGCAAAGGTAGTTACGGATTTTCTGATGGAGCTGAAGGCGGAGGGCAAGACGATTATTGTTTCCACCCATATTTTCAGCCTCATTGAGAAAATCTGTGACCGGGTTGGTATTATCATTAACGGCAGGATGGTGTGCTGTGACACATTAGAGAAGATTACGGCAGAAAAGTCCCTGGAGGACCGGTTTTTTGAAATCTATGCAGAAACGGTAGGTGAGCAGGCATGAGCAAAAATATGATTACAATTATTAAGAAGGAATTTGCCCGCTTTTTCGGGGATAAGCGCATGGTGTTTACCACGATTCTGCTGCCGGGTCTTATGATTTATGTGTTGTACAGCTTCATGGGTAATGCCATGATGAACCAGTTTACCACGGCGGATGATTATGTTTATGAGATTCATACGGTGAATCTTCCGGCATCTCTGGAGAGCTTAAAGCAGGAGGAGATGTTTGAGGTGACGGATGTTTCAGCAGAGGAGGCAGATCAAATCCGCAGTGAAATCCAGAATCAGGAGACGGATCTTCTGGTGGTATTCCCGGAGAATTTTGATGCCCAGGTGGCGGCATATGATTCTATGACAGCCGGGACTGCGGCACCGGATGTGGAGATTTATTATAATTCCGTTTCCACGGAGTCCGGTTCGGCATATCAGATTGTATGCGGTATTCTGGATTCCTATGAGACGGCGCTTGCCAATAAGTTTGACATTAATGCCGGAGGGGATGAAGAATACGACATGGCAACGGATAAGGATAGCTCAGCGCAGTTCTTTTCCATGATGCTGCCCATGCTGATGATGATATTCCTGTTCAGCGGCTGTGTTGCCATTGCACCGGAATCCATTGCCGGAGAGAAGGAACGCGGAACGATTGCCACACTTCTGGTAACGCCTATGAAGCGAAGTGAGCTGGCGCTTGGAAAAATTATCAGCTTAAGTGTGATTGGACTGCTCAGCGGAATGTCCAGTTTCATCGGAACCATGCTTTCCCTGCCGAATCTGATGGGAGCAGCAGCGGATGAGATGAGCGCGGCAGTTTATCAGGCGATGGATTATATTTTAATTCTGCTTGTGATTTTAAGTACGGTACTGGTGATTATCGGAATAATCTCCATTATTTCAGGCTTGTCTAAGAGCGTGAAGGAGGCGGGAACAGCCGTGTCACCGCTGATGATTATTACCATGGTTCTTTCTCTTACCACGATGATGGGAGGCGGAGCGCCGGAAGAACCATTCTGGTATCTGATTCCGCTGTATAACAGTGTACAGTGCATGAACGGAATTTTCTCTTTCACCATGATTCCGATGAATTTTGTGATTTCCATTGTCAGCAATCTGGTATATACCGGCATTATGGTATTTGTGCTGGCGAAAATCTTCGACAGCGAGAAAATTATGTATAACGCATAGAGACATGCATAAGAGGGGCTGGCGCACGACAGAATACCCGGGATGTGATAACGCTTACTATGAGAAGTTATCGCATTCCGGGGTTTCTCTGCGCGAAAGCTCCTTTTTTGATATCATAGATTTGGGGCAGAGGTCCTTTATAATAAAAAGCCGGTTCGGGGCATATAGTTAAAAGACAGGGGACGGAAGGAATGTTGCTTGCGGATGCTTGGAATGCGGCACAGAAAAGAATATATACTTCCCAATCATACGTGGGTGCTGGCAGGACTTCTTCTGCTGGCATTTGCCTGTGGTTATGTGAGGGGAGACAGGGAGGAAGCAATGAATAAAACGGAAGAAAAGGAAACTGTGGAGACGGGGAGCAGTTCTGCTGTCGACATGAAGAAAAAAGTTGCGATTACGTTTGATGACGGTCCGAATCCGGATTACACGGAAATGCTGCTGGAGGGCTTAAAGGAACGGGAGGTGACGGCCACCTTTTTCCTGCTCGGCAGGGAGGCGGAGAAATACCCCGAAATTGTAAAGGATATTCACGATGCCGGGCATCTGATTGGCACTCATTCCTATGAGCATGTGAATCTCTGCAACCTGACGGATGCGGCGGCGGTGGAGCAGGTAGACAAGACGAACCAGGTCATACATGAGCTGACCGGGGAGTATCCCCAGTATATCCGCCCGCCTTTTGGCTGCTGGAAGGATAATCTGGACTATAAGACGACGATGATAGAGATTCTCTGGGACGTGGACCCCAAGGACTGGGCGACGGACAATTCAGCCGTCATCACCCAGCGGGTAATTGATAAGGTGGAGGAGAATGATATCATCCTGCTTCACGATGCGTCGGAGTCCTCGGTGAAGGCGGCATTTCAGATTATTGATACGCTGAAAGAGGAGGGGTATGTATTTGTGACGGTGGAGGAACTGGTGCTGGATTAAAATGCTGTTTCGTGCTAAAATAAAAAGCAGATTTTTCGTGACGAGAAAGCGAGGCTACAGAGTATGAGTGAACCAATGAAAGTGATATATACCTGCTTCCCGGGTGGCAAGCACAAGGCGCTGACCATGAGCTATGATGACGGCAAGCTGGCAGACCGCAGACTGGTGGAGATTTTTAACCGTTATGGCATAAAGGGAACCTTCCATCTGAATTCCGGGCTCCACGGACCGGAGCGAATTCCGTCGGAGGAGTGGAGCAGGCTGTATGAGGGGCATGAGATGTCCTGCCACACAGTGACGCATCCTACGATAGCCAGAAGCCCCATCGAGCAGGTGGCAGTACAGGTGCTTGAGGATCGCAGATATATCGAGCGGATGGCAGGCTATCCGGTACGGGGGATGTCATATCCCAATGGCTCCTACAGCAGGGAAATCATGGAGCTTCTGCCAATGCTTGGCATTGAATACAGCCGGATTGTGGGAGATACGGATGACTTCTCTATGCCGGAGAATTTTCTTGCATGGGAGGCAACCTGCCACCACAATCATAACCTGCTTGAGAACGGAACGCGTTTTCTGGAGCTGAAGAAGACTCAGTATATGTATCTTATGTATGTGTGGGGACACAGCTACGAATTTGACCGGGATGACAACTGGGAGCTGATGGAGGAGTTCTGCCGGATGATGAGTGGGCAGGAGGATATCTGGTACGCGACCAATATCCAGATTGTGGATTATGTCAAAGCGGCGAAAAATCTTCGATTTACCTTAGATGGAAATCTGGTGGAAAATCCCAATGCCATGAGCATCTGGATCCGGGTGGATGGGGAGACCCTGGAAATCCCGGGCGGTGCTTCCGTAAGAATAGGATAGGAGACAAAAGTATGGATATTACAAGGCTTGCAGACCCGGAATTTTACCGGGAAAATACCATTCCGGCACATTCGGATCATGTTTGTTACCGTAACTGGGAGGAAGCGGCAGGGCGTTATGACAGACTGCCGGATGTACTTGGGAAGAACAGCAGCTTCCGTTACTTTCTGGACGGAACCTTCCGGTTCCGTTATACGCCGGGGCTGACACAGGCGCAGGAGGGCTTTGAACAGCCGGAGTATGACTGCCGTGGATGGGACGAGATCCGTGTACCGGCACATATTCAGTTGGAGGGCTATGACAGACCCCAGTATGTGAATATTCAGTATCCCTGGGATGGCAGAGAGGAAATCTGGACGGATGACATTCCCCGGGAATATAATCCGGTGGCAGACTATGTGAAATATTTCACAGTTCCGGAACCGATGCAGGGGGAGCGCATTTTCATTTCCTTTCAGGGCGTGGAGAGCGGCTTTGCACTGTGGCTGAACGGAAATTATGTGGGATTCAGTGAGGACTCCTTTACACCCGCTGAATTTGAACTGACGCCTTACCTGCAGGCAGGGGAAAATAAACTGGCAATCCGGGTGTATAAGTGGACCATCGGAAGCTGGTGCGAGGATCAGGATTTTTACCGGTTTTCCGGAATCTTCCGCAGTGTCTTTCTGTATGCGGTGCCCAAGGTACATATCCAGGATCTGCGGGTGCGTCCGCTGGTGTCGGAGGACCTCTCGGAGGGGGAACTGCGGCTGGAGCTTAGGAGCCTAAAGGCACAGCAGGCAGAAGAGAACAAAACGACGCTTACGGGAGCGGATAATGAGAACACCGGCACTGTAAAAATCACGCTTTTGTCGTTGGGCCGCATGGACGGAGAGGACAGCCTTTATGAAGGCACGGAGCCGGTAACGGTGTTTACCGCAGAGGAGCCGCTTGCGGAAGCCAGCCGTTTTGTGTACAAGGTGGAAAAACCTGCACTCTGGAGCGCGGAGTGCCCGAACCTTTATGAGCTGAAGCTGGAGGTATCTGACAGAGAAGGTGTGCGGCAGGAAGTGATAACCCAGCGGATTGGCTTCCGGCGTTTTGAGATGAAGAACGGTCTTATGCTGTTAAATGGACAGCGTATTGTATTTAAAGGGGTAAACCGACACGAATTCAGCTGTCTCACCGGGCGTGTGGTGAGCCTTGCAGATACGCTCACCGATATTGTCACCATGAAGCAGAACAATATCAATGCTATCCGCACCAGCCATTATCCCAACAGCAGCGGGATATATGAGCTGTGTGACCGTTACGGGCTGTACATGATTGCGGAAAATAATCTGGAATCCCACGGAAGCTGGAGTGAGGTCTGGCTGGGAAAGACACCGAAGGAAATGGTGGTACCCGGGGACAACCCCAGATGGGAGGGGCGGATGTTAAACCGCGTCAATTCCTGCTATCAGAGGGATAAGAACCATCCGGCGATTTTAATCTGGTCCTGCGGAAATGAAGCTTACGGCGGGAAAGTGCCCTATGCCATGTCGGAAAAGTTCCGGGCGCTGGACCCGGACCGTCTGGTTCATTACGAGGGCGTGTTCAATGACAGGCGCTATGAGGCGACCAGCGACATGGAGAGCCAGATGTATCCCTCGGTGGAAAATATCAAAAAATATCTGGCGGAACATGGGGACAAGCCCTTTATCTGCTGTGAGTATACCCATGCCATGGGAAATTCCTGCGGAGGAATGCACAAATACACCGACCTTACGGATACGGAGCCGCGTTATCAGGGCGGTTTTATCTGGGACTATATCGACCAGTCCTTAACAAGGAAGGACCGGTATGGCAGGAAATACCAGGCATACGGCGGCGACTGCGGGGAGCGCCCCAGCGATTACAGCTTTAGCGGAAACGGAATCTGCTATGGAAAGGACAGAAAACCCTCTCCGAAGATGCAGGAGGTTAAGTTTAATTACCAGAACATCAGCGTTTCCATTGAGGGAGATTCCTTCCTCGTGAAAAATAAAAGTCTTTTCACCGACACCGGTTGCTATCGGTGCATTGTGACACTGCAGCGCAACGGTGTCCTGATTGAGAAAAGGGAGCTGGAAGCTGCGGTGCCGCCCCTGTCGGAAGGAAAATTCCCACTTCCGTTGACCCGTTTAGGAGAGAAAGCCGAGGCAGAGGATGCTGTGACTGTTTCCTTCGTGCTGAAGGAGAATCTGCTTTGGGCAAAGGCGGGGCATGAGGTGGCATTCGGACAGAAGGTTTATCCGGGCATCCGCCCGGCAGGCAGCCGGACGGGAACAAAGGCATGGACTCCGGAAGAAAACGGTGCTGCGGAACCGCTGCGGGTGGTTCGCGGAAAATGGAATCTCGGTGTGAGGGGAAGCGGCTTTGAACTGCTCTTTTCCTATAACGCCGGAGGCATGACATCCTATCGTTATCATGGTGTGGAGCTGTTGGAGAAAATCCCGCTGCCCAATTTCTGGCGTGCACCGGTGGAAAATGATTATGGAAACCGGATGCCGGGCAGAATGGGACAGTGGAAGCTGGCAAGCCTTTATGTGTCACCGGCAAGCTTCGGCGCTTACGAACGGGAAGATGCGGTGGTTACGGAGGAAGCAGGAGCTGTTGCCATCACTTACCGTTATTATATGCCCACCACACCGGAGAGCCGTTGTACGGTGACTTACCGGGTTACTGCTGACGGAAGGGTGGAGGTCACACTTTCCTATGACCCGGTGAAGGAGCTTGGCGATATGCCGGAGTTTGGGATGCTGTTTCATGTCAGCGCGGATTTTGACCGGCTGGAATGGTACGGACTGGGACCGGAGGAGACCTATGCGGACCGTTGCCGTGGCGCGAAGCTTGGAATTTACCGTAACCGGGTTGCGGACAACATGGCGCAGTATCTGGTGCCTCAGGAGTGTGGAAATAAGCTTGGGGTGCGCTACGCGAAGGTGACGGATGAGAGAGGCAGGGGGCTTCTCTTTGAGGGAGAGGAGCTGTCCTTTTCCGCATTGCCTTATACCCCGCATGAGCTGGAGGAGGCGGCACACGCCTACGAACTGCCTCAGGTGCACGATACGGTAATCCGGGTGGCAAAGCAGCAGATGGGCGTCGGCGGAGACGATAGCTGGGGCGCTCCGGTGCATCCGGAATATCATATTGACGTGACAAAGCCATTGGAATTAAAGTTCTCATTTCGGGGAATCTAAATTTATAAAAATTTTTCTTGTCAAATGACGGTATTTCATGTAATCTATTACGTGGAATGCAAAAACAAATGTCCGCCAGAGAAAGACAGATGAGAATGCGGACATTGCGGCGTGTGAGAGGATTCGGAACGCGCGGCTTGCATGGAGTGAAACAGCATGGATTTATTTGAATACATGAGAGAACAGCAAAAGGAGACAGAAGCACCGTTAGCGTCGCGGCTGAGACCTACGACGCTAGAGGAAGTGGTGGGGCAGCAGCATATTATCGGAAAGGATAAGCTGCTTTACCGTGCCATCAAGGCGGATAAACTCAGCTCTATTATTCTCTATGGACCTCCGGGGACCGGAAAGACCACATTGGCGCGGGTGATTGCCAACACCACCAGTGCAGAATTTTTGCAGATCAATGCCACCTCGGCGGGGAAGAAGGATATGGAGGAGGTCATTGCCCAGGCGAAGAATAACCAGGGGATGTATGGCAGGAAGACCATTCTTTTTATTGATGAGATTCACCGGTTTAACAAGGGGCAGCAGGATTACCTGCTCCCCTTTGTGGAGGACGGGACGGTGGTGCTTATCGGAGCCACCACGGAGAATCCTTATTTTGAGGTGAACGGAGCACTGCTTTCCCGCTCCATTATCTTTGAATTGAAGAATCTTTCCAAAGAAGACATCAAAACACTGCTGCTTCGGGCAGTGAAGGACGAGAAAAAGGGAATGGGAGCTTACCATGCCGTGATTGATGAGGACGCGCTGGAATTTCTTGCGGATGTATCCAACGGAGATGCCAGGGCTGCACTGACTGCCATTGAGCTGGGAATCCTCACCACGGAGCGCAGTGCAGACGGAATCATTCATATTACGCTGGAGGTGGCCAGTGAATGCATCCAGAAACGGGTGGTGCGTTACGACAGGAGCGGGGATAATCACTACGACACGGTTTCTGCATTTATTAAGAGCATGCGGGGGTCAGACCCGGATGCGGCGGTATATTACCTGGCAAGAATGCTCTACGCCGGAGAGGATATCCGTTTTATCGCAAGACGCATTATGATCTGTGCTTCCGAGGATGTGAGCAATGCAGACCCGATGGCGCTTGTAGTCGCAACGGCGGCAGCTCAGGCGGTGGAGCGGATTGGTATGCCGGAGGCGCAGATTATCCTGTCCCAGGCAGTGACCTATGTGGCGAGCGCACCCAAGAGCGATTCTGCAATCCGTGCCATAAAGGAGGCAACGGAAGCGGTGGAGGCCACCAGGACGGCACCGATTCCTACGCATTTGCAGGATGCCCATTACAAATCTGCCGGAAAGCTGGGACACGGGGTGGGGTATCAGTACGCCCATGCTTATCCCAACCATTATGTAAAGCAGCAGTATCTGCCGGACGGCCTTACGGACCGCACCTTCTATCATCCCACGGAAAACGGGTATGAGAAGGAGATTCGGGCATATTTTGAACGGATCAAAGGGGAAAGACCGGATGAAGCCTAAGCGGGCGCATCCGTTTCTATATAACAAGAGTCAGGTAGCAGGAGGAATGAAAAAATGAAGTCATATCAGGAAATGACAAAAGAGGAATTACTGGAAGAAAAGAAATCGCTGGAGGCAGAATACAAAAAATACCAGCAGCGCGGTTTAAAACTGGATATGTCCAGAGGAAAGCCTTCTCAGGAGCAGCTGGATCTCTCTATGGGGATGATGGATGTCTTATCCTCCAAGGTGGATCTTACCTGTGAGGATGGCACAGACTGCCGGAACTACGGTGTGTTAGACGGTGTGCAGGAGGCAAAGGTGCTGTTAGGGGATATGATGGAGTGCAGTCCGGAGAATATCATTATTTACGGCAACTCCAGTCTGAATATCATGTACGATACCATTTCCCGTTCCATGACCCACGGTGTGATGGGAAATACCCCGTGGTGCAAGCTGGATAAAGTGAAATTCTTATGCCCGGTGCCCGGATATGACAGACATTTTGCGATTACGGAATACTTTGGCATTGAGATGATTAATGTACCGATGCTGCCAACCGGACCGGATATGGATATGGTGGAGGAGCTGGTGAGCAGCGATGAGGCAATCAAGGGAATCTGGTGCGTGCCGAAGTACTCCAATCCCCAGGGAATCACCTACTCCGATGAGACCGTGCGCCGTTTTGCCAGATTACAGCCCAAGGCGAAGGATTTCCGTATTTACTGGGACAATGCCTACTGTGTGCACCATCTCTATGACATCAATCAGGACCATCTGATTGAGATTCTGGCAGAGTGCAAGCGCGCAGGCAATCCGGATATGGTTTACAAATTCTGTTCCACCAGTAAAATCAGCTTCCCGGGTTCGGGAGTGGCTGCTATCGCGGCATCCGCAAATAGCCTGGAGGATATCAAGAAACAGCTTAAGATTCAGACCATCGGTCATGATAAGGTAAATCAGCTTCGCCATGTGCGTTACTTCAAGGATATCCATGGTATCACGGAGCATATGAGAAAGCATGCCGATTCCCTGCGTCCGAAATTCGAGATGATTCTGGATACCTTTGACAGAGAGTTAAAGGGGCTTGGTGTAGGAAACTGGATTTCCCCGAAGGGCGGTTACTTTATCTGTTATGAGGCACTTCCGGGCTGCGCAAAGAGCATCGTGGCGAAGGCGAAGAAGGCAGGCGTTGTCATGACTCCGGCGGGAGCACCCTTCCCCTATGGCAAGGATCCGCAGGATTCCGTGATCCGTATTGCCCCCTCTTATCCGAGCCTTGAGGATCTTACCATTGCGACACAGATATTTGTAGTCTGTGTGAAGCTGGCAAGCCTTGAGAAAATCCTGGAAGAAAAATAAAAATATTCACAAAAACTGCCAGACCACAATAGGTCTGGCAGTTTTTGTGATAAGTATTTATTCCTGTGTCGGATCTATGGCTGTTTCCGTGCCGTTCTTCCAGTTATTGAATTTCTCAACCACGGCATCATAGGTACGCTGGGAGATATCCGGGAGCTTGTCCCCCCAGGATTTGGTAGCCTGCTCAAAGCCCTTCTTAAATGCGTTTAACAACAAATCTGCCTTGTCCGGGTCATCGCCGGAAAGCGCTTTTGCAAAATCAAGGATACGATCTGAGGTCTGCTCTACGCCCCAGTAGCCATCCTCTGCAATGTCCGCCTTAGCCTGGGCGATGTCAGCAGCAGTCAGAAGGCTGTTGCCGTCCTCATCCTCGAATTTCCCTTTTGCAAGAAAACTCCACATGGAATCTGCGGTTCCGATGGCAGTTCCCTGCTTGGTCATCATTTTCTCAACAAGAGAACGCAACTGCGAGGTACGCTCCTCGGCGTCTGCCTTTAATTTGGCAACCAGCGCGGAGTTGGTGGTCTTGGTGGTCACCTTGTCTGTGGAGGTCGCTGAGGACTTCTCATAGATGACACCGGTATCTGTGGTACTATTTGTAGTGGAAGAAGTACTTTGCGTTGTCT
Source organism: Roseburia sp. (assembly GCA_051877675.1). Classification (GTDB taxonomy): domain Bacteria; phylum Bacillota; class Clostridia; order Lachnospirales; family Lachnospiraceae; genus Roseburia. Next base: position 31,845 of record JBJEJC010000153.1, read on the forward strand.
CTGCGGACTTCTTCACGGATTCTGTTGTCTGATAAGCTGTGGTCTGATTATTTACTGCATTGATATCCATATAATCCCTCCATTCCATGGAACACTGTGTTTCGGGGGCATCCGTGCACACCCAGGTTTTCTGTATATTATATCGGAGAATGGCAAAAATTGTTTAGATGGAATTGACCTTTTTTCCGGGAAATGATAAGATATTGTATACAAAAAACATGAAAATACATGGAGATGCAGGACGATGAAGGATATTTCCGTAAAGGCACTGGCGAAGATTAATCTTGGTCTGGACGTGGTGCGCAGGAGAGAGGACGGTTATCATGAGGTGCGGATGGTGATGCAGACCATCCATCTGTTTGACCGTCTGGAGATTACGAAGAATCAGTCGGGAGAGATTACAATTTCCACGAATCTGCCCTTTCTTCCCACAAATAAAAGCAATCTTGTATACAAGGCAGCGGAGCTTTTACGGGAGGAGTTTGGCATCCGGGATGGAATTGATGTGAAGCTGCATAAGCATATTCCGGTGGCGGCCGGTATGGCAGGAGGCAGTACCGATGCGGCGGCAGTGCTCTACGGAATGAACCGGATTTTTGACCTGGGATTGAAGCGGGAGGAGCTGATGAAGCGCGGAGTCCGCATTGGTGCCGATGTTCCCTACTGTGTGATGCGGGGGACTGCCCTGGCGGAGGGCATCGGTGAGAAGCTTGCGGCGCTGCCGCCCATGGTGAAATGTCCGGTGCTGGTGGCAAAGCCCCAGATCAGCGTTTCCACGGCATTTGTTTATGAGAACCTGAAGCTGAATGAGCAGACAGAGCACCCGGATATTGACCGGCTGGTGGAGGATATACGCAGGAAGGACCTTTCCTCCATTGCGGCGGATATGGGCAATGTGCTGGAGACTGTCACAATTCCCAATTACCCGGTAATTGCAAGAATTAAGGAACATATGTTGGAGCATGGAGCATTGAATGCCATGATGAGCGGAAGCGGTCCCACCGTGTTCGGACTTTTTGCAGACGGGGATACGGCAGTGGCAGCGTATGAGCGGATGAAGGAATCCGGGCTGGCGAAGCAGGTGTATCTGACAAGCATTTACAACAATGCACGATAGAAAGGAATAAGAAAGATGACAGAAGATTTGACACTGAACATGAATGCCTATCTTCCGTTGCGGGACGTTGTGTTCAATACATTAAGGGAGGCAATCTTAAAAGGAGAGTTAAAACCGGGAGAGCGGCTGATGGAACTGCAGCTTGCGTCCAAACTGGGAGTAAGCCGCACGCCAATCCGTGAAGCAATCCGTATGCTGGAGCAGGAGGGACTGGCGGTGACGGTGCCGCGGAAGGGCGCCGAGGTTGCCAAAATGACAGAAAAGGATATGGAGGACGTGTTACAGGTACGGGAAGCGCTGGACGAGCTGGCGGTATCCATTGCCTGTGAGCTGATGACAAGGGCGGAACTGGAGGAACTCCGGAGTGCCATGCATGAGTTTGAACTGTCCACGAAGACCGGAGATGTGAAGCGCATCGCCCAGGCGGACGTGTATTTCCACGATATCATTTACCGCTCCACGGATAACCCGAAGCTGGTGAGTCTTTTAAACAACCTGCGGGAGCAGATGTACCGTTACCGGGTCGAGTATTTAAAGGACGAGAAGAATTATCCGGTACTGATGCAGGAGCACAGCGAGATTGTGGAGGGACTTCTCAATAAGGACAAGGCACGGGTTACCGCAGCCATGCACAAGCATGTGAAGAATCAGGTGGTGGCGGTGAAGGAGATCATAAGAGAACAGGAATAAAAAAATCGAAGCTGGGGACTACTAAGAACAGAAGGAGATAAGCATAGTAATGCTTATCTCTTTTTGTTTGCGCGCCATGGGCGCGCTCTAACGGGTGAAAGTCCCGAACACGC
>JBJEJC010000154.1:0-33067 GCA_051877675.1 Roseburia sp.
GGGGGCATTTTCTCTTTGATTGCATCCAGACGCTCTCCGGTAAGTTCCCATGTTCTTCCTTCTGCATCCCGTACCAGCCCTCTCTCCCCATAAATTTTTTCCAAAAAGCGAATATCCGCAGTATACAGTGCATGATTCGTATGAAAATATTCCTCTTTTTCCGGGGCCACCGCCACATCATGAGCCGTGGTTTCCACACACATCACGCGTCTTCCATCCGAGATAGTCCATGCAGTTGCCGTAGAAACCGGACAATTTTGCAGAATTTCCAATGCCTGCTCCAGCGACTCACAGGAGAGAATCGCTTTCTGCACGAAGGTATTAGGTACTCCGCTCCCCACGTTTACCTGCCCGTTCAGCAGTGTGGTGGACACCACCGCCACCCCAGCCGTGTTCTGTCCCATTCCAAATATCTGTCCCGCAAATCCACATTGAATCACCGTCCTCCGCTCACGTGGCAGCCGCATTCGGAACACCGTCTGAAAGCCGTCAAACATTTCCAGGAAATCCAGATTTTGACCAATCACATTTCGTCCGTTCAAACCACCCCGCAGTCCAAAGGAGGTACACTTTCCCAAAAAAGATTCCTGATTCAGCAAAAGGTAACACTCATCGAGACAGTTCAGCAGCAGCATATCTCCCTCGCCCACTCCGCTGCCGGCGCATATTCCCTGAAATTCCTCATACACCTTGGGGAGATATTGCCGGATGTCTTTTAAATAAGTAGTTTCTTCCAGGAACATTCTTTTCACCGTTCCGGCACTGTTCCCAAACGCACGCTTCAACCGTCGCATACATTCGGATATTTCCTGCCGCATGCAGCGCCCATGCGCATATCCGATGTCGAAATAGCTGTCCTGCCTCCCGATGTCTAAAAAGAAAAAGCCTTTTTTCTTTTCTTTCCTACAGTTGATCGTATAATTCATTAATCGTATCCACCTCAAAGCTCATGGAATTACTTCTTTCCCAGAACCACGCCTTATAGGGTTCTCCCTTGATTGCTTTCACCATCTCGTCCGCTGTAAAAATACTGCTTCCGTAAATCCAGTTTGCAATGGTCAGCATGGAAGCCTTGTGCGCCCCTTCAGAGCCACAGGTCACGCCATCTTTTATTACAGATATCGTATATCCTCTTGTAAATGCATCATAGATAGAGGTTAAAAAACAGGAATCCGTAAACCCACCTACCATAATGAGATGTTCCGCGTGAAGTCCCTGCAGTACCAGTTCAATATTTGTCTGGTAAAATGCAGAAAATCGCTGTTTTTCAATTACAATCTCACCCGGCAGCGGCTTCATCAATTCACAGATTTCGCCATTCTTTGTTCCCTTCACGGAATACACCGGTCTGCCATTTTCGTCGCGTTCATCAAAGGGATGACACATCACCCCCTCCGGGTCCCTGGCTACCTTTACATGGACAATCGGGTAACCTTTTTCCCGACAGGCATCCAGCACTTTTCTGGCATTTTCTGCCGTCTTGTCCCAGTTCCATGCAGCCCAGCGTTCAAATCCACCGGCTGCATACTCATTCTGCATATCAATAATGACCATTACAATTTTTTCATGCTCAAAATCAGGAATTTTCTTCATTTTCTGCCACCTCACATCACTTTACAAGCCCCTGTTCCACCAGATAATCGTGCGCCACGGTTTCCGGCTTCTTCTGTTCCACATCCACCAGATAATTCAGATAAGACATGGTGCTGTCATCCACTGCACCCGCCAGTTTATTCAATGCTTCCTCCAGACCATCATACTTCTCCAGGGCATCCATACGCACCAGTGGAAATGCCTCATAAGGATACATAGAATTCAAATCATCCTCCAGAATGACCAGATTATATTTCTGCAGAAGACCATCCGTGCTGAATGCAAGGACAATATCGGTCTCCCCCGCTTCCAGACTGGTATATTTTAAGGTATCCTCCAGCGGAATCACCTCAGAAAATTCCAAACCGGCATAATCCGCCTGAAGCTTTTTCATACCATCCTCGCGCTCCTCATATTCAAAAGTCGGCGAAAAACGAAATTTTGTATCGCAGGAAACAAGGTCTGAGATTTTCGTAATTCCATATTCCTCCGAAAGCTCTTTTGTGATTGCAAGGCAATAGGTATTGTTAAAACCGATGGTGCCCAGACAGGTCAAACCATACTCCTGTTCCATGGTATCTTTTACCACCTGGAACATATCCACATCCGGATCGTAGGGAAGTGCCAGGGTTGCACCGTATGCAGTTCCCGTGTATTCCAGATATACATCAATTTCCCCGCTCTTTAATGCGGTAAAGCAAACCTCCGTTCCGCCCAGTCCTTCTTTCAGTTCCACCTCTTCATCCGTATACGTTTCTATCAATTCCTTAAACAGATAGCCCCAGATATACTCCTCACTGTAATCCTCGGTTGCTACAATGACTTTTCCCGCACTCTTGGCGCTTTTCAACACGGTTGGCACGATACAGAGCACCAGAAGCACGCAAATCACAACTGTAATAATCACTACTTTTCCTTTACTTTTTTTCATAATCTTGTTCTCCTTTTTGTTTATTTTTTCGCCTTATCGGCGGAAATACCTTCCGGGGTCACCCATCTCTCCACCACACCGATGGACCAGTCCGCCAGCATTGCCAGAAGGCACGCCGGGATTGCACCTGCCAGAATCATGTTGGAATTCATCATACTGATACCAGAATAAATCATAAATCCTAATCCCTTACCGCCTGCGTATGCTGCCAAAGTAACGGTTCCCACTGCCCAGACTGTCGCAATTCGGATTCCTCCCATAATAACCGGAAGTGCGATGGGAAGCTGTACCTTGGTCAATATCTGCATTTTCGTAAGTCCGATTCCCTTTGCCGTCTCAATGACATCACGGTCAATGTTCAAAATCCCGATACAGGTATTTTTTACAATCGGCAGAATGGAGTACACTACCACCAGTATAATGGTCGTTTTCATGCCAATTCCTGTAAGCGGAATCAAAAAACCCAGAAACGCAAGGCTCGGAATTGCCTGACACGCATTTACCACCGCCATCACAATCTGCTTCAGTCGTTCATTGGTCACCAGAAGAATTCCAAGAGGAATTCCAATCAGGCACGCCACCAGGATTGATATAATCATAATCTGGATATGCTCTACGGTGAGCGAAAGCAGTTGCATATGCCGCTCTACAATAAAATCCCAAAAGCTCATTTTTCTCCCCTCCTCACGCTTCCCGCATATACTTTTCCATAAATGCTGATGTTCTCTGAATATTCTTTAAGCCTTGAATAATAAAGGTATTCACAAATTCATCTTTCGGATTTTTTACAATATTCTCCGGTGTATCATATTGAACGATTTTCCCCTGATTGATAATGCAGATTTTATCTGCAATCCGAAATGCTTCGCTGATGTCATGCGTTACAAAAACGATGGTTTTCTTTTCCCTCTGCTGGATTTTCAGCAGTTCCTCCTGTAGCATTACCCGAACCAGCGGGTCCACGGCACTGAAGGGCTCGTCCATAAGAATAATCTTTGGATTCAGTGCAAATGCGCGAGCCACACCGATACGCTGTCTCTGTCCTCCGCTGAGCTGATGAGGATAACGATCCTTATATTCGTCGTAATCCATATTCACCATCTCCAGAAGTCTCCTGTTGTTCGCCTCAATATCTTCGGGCGCATACTTTTCCAGCTTCTGCAGCAGGGACATATTTTCCTCCACCGTCATATGAGGGAAAAGCCCGGTATTCTGGAGCACATAACCGATTTTTCTCCGGTAGGAAATCAGGTCCTGCATTGTGATATCTTCATTGTCCACCGTAATATAGCCGTCAGTCATGTCTTCCAGACGATTGATCATTTTCAGAGTGGTAGTTTTTCCGCAGCCGCTGGATCCCAGTAGCACTACAATTTCTCCGTCCCTAATGGTGAAATTCAAATGATCCACAACGGTTTTTCCGTTATATTGCTTCAGTACATCATAAAATGTAATCACGCTATCACCTTCCCTGTTTTTGCGTTTTATTGTACAAAAAAACAAAGACGTCTCTTTGAAACGCCTTTGTTTGATAAAAAGTGTATCTGATATATTGCACAAAGTCAATGTCCGAATTATACATCAATATAAATATATTATTGTACAATTCATACATTTATCTTATAATGTCGTTAGATATTTTGCTATTTCATGGAGTATGGAAACGGAGAGTGCGTCAATGACAGACATTACATTTGAAGATCTTTTAGAACTGCCCATATTAAAAAAATGCCGGCTGGTTGCCGGCACAGAGGGAATCAGGAATCGAATTTCCTGGCCCTACGTAGTATTATCCACCACTATCCTGGGCTGGGTCAGCGGTTATGAAATCGCCATTTATGCCAAAGACAGTGAGGCGTCCTTTGAGCAGCAGATTGCTGTTTATCGGAAGCTTCTGACGGAGGCAAATGAAAGCCATGTATCCGCCATCATTATTTCCCTGCGGGATGATATGACAGGACTGCCGGAGGAGGTTCTGTCACTCAGTAACCAGTACCGGATTCCTCTTCTGGAGGCCCCCTGGAATATCTCCAGCATTGATTTCACCAAAGCAATCATCAATTATATCATCCGACACCAGAGGCAGGACACCCTGCCGGAAGAATTTGTCCGGGGTATGCTTTTCGGAACGGAAGCCGACCGGGACCGTAACGTCCGGCTGTTGCCCTCCACCGCATCCCGGCTTCCCTCCTACTTTGTCATAAATTGTGTTCACCATAAAAACCCGGACTACCATGCTTGCGTCGAGGAATCAAAAGCCATAACTTATGAGTACATTATGCCTCAGGTAAAGCGATACCTTTCGTTTTCCTTTGAGCATTTAAGTTCTTCTGTCATCGATGATTCCGCAGTCTATATTCTAAGTGCGGAGAACTACAGTCGCCAGACGCTCTCTCCCCTGCTGTCAAAAATCAGCTCCGCCCTAACCCTGGAATATCCCGCCCTGGTTTTTCATCTCGGAGTGAGCCGCAGGCACAGGAATATCCGGGAATTAGACACCGCCTACCGCGAGGCATGCATCTCTGCAAAATACAGGAACTTTCTTTCCAGCAAAACAGAATGCTTCACCTATGCCGATGAATGCAGCGGTCTGCTCCTGCTTTCCGGTCTGTCAAATGATACTCTCATCAGATACTACGAGCAGGTGCTGGGAAAACTGGTGTCGGAGCACACATATTCCTACCAGGAACTTCTTCTTTCCTTAAAATGTTACATCCGCTGTAATTATAATCTGACCCAGGCAGCCGGTGAGCTGTTTGTCCACAAAAACACGCTTCGAAACCGGCTTGCCAGAATTGAAGAACTAACCTGTCGTGACCTTTCACGGGCACAGGATCTCTACGATATCACTACGGCACTGCTGGCCTATGACATTGTACAAGGAAATTAATGCTTTACTTCTTCCTATCTCATACTATCCGCAATTGCATCCGCCAGTGCACCAAGCTCTGCCGCCTGATCCGCCTGCATGGCAGATTTGATGGATACCTGTGCATCAAGGATTGTCATATCCTTCATGGTCTCAAGCTCTGCGCGCATCTGTTTTGCCGCTGTGGCTGCCCAGGTTCCGTTCTCCATCAGTGCCACGGTCTTCTTCTGTACCGCCAGCGCCTTCATATCATGGAGCAGGTTATCCATCACCGGGTAAATGCCGCCATTATAGGTAGGCGCCGCAAATACCAGATGACTTGCGCGGAAAATCTCGCTGATGAGCTGGGATACATGGGTGTTTGACACATCGTAGACAGCAATTTTCTTAATGCCGCGCTCCGCCAGCGCTCCCGCCAGCGCATCCGCCGCACTGGCTGTATTGCCATACATGGAAGCATACATGATCACAACTGCCTGATCCTCTGCCTCATAGGTACTCCATTTCTGGTATTTTTCCAGAATATAGCCCAGATTCTCTCTCCACACCGGACCATGCAGCGGACAGATTACGGCAATATCAAGCCCTGCCGCTTTTTTCAGAAGTGCCTGCACGGAGGTGCCATACTTTCCCACAATATTCGTATAATAACGTCTGGCATCATCCAGCCAGTCCCGGTCAAAATCCACCTCGTCAGCGAACAGATTGCCGTTGATGGCGCCAAACGTACCAAATCCGTCCGCGGAAAAAAGTACCTTGTCCGTCTCATCATAAGTCACCATCGCCTCCGGCCAGTGCACCATGGGTGCCATTACAAAATGAAGCGTATGCTTCCCCACAGAAAGGGTATCCCCCTCCTTCACGGTAATGGCACGCTCCGCAAAATCGGTTCCGAAAAACTGTTTTATCATCCCAAAGGTCTTGGCATTTCCTACGACCTGTACCTTGGGATATCTGCGCACAATGTCACCAATCAATGCACAGTGATCCGGTTCCATATGGTTTACCACAAGGTAATCCAATTTCTCCTCACCAAGCGCTGCCTCCAGATTTTCAAAAAACTGTCCCGCCACAGAGGCATCCACCGTATCCAGCAACACATTCTTTTCATCCTTTAACACGTAAGCATTGTAGGACACGCCACGGGGAATCGGAAAAATATTTTCAAAAAGCGCCAGTCTGCGATCGCTTGCTCCAACCCATGTGATGTCTTCCGTTACTTTTCTGATCTGATACATTTTTTCTTCCTCCTGGTTTTCATTATTACAAAAATGTGCTTTCTGCATTCATACAACAGATTATTTTCTGACAGGAACCTCCGGTGGGAATTCCCCGTCAGAGTACAAAAGACTGCTGTCTGCACAGCAGTCTTTCACCCTCATTACGCCATTCTCCCGCAGCACTGTTTATATTTCTTACCGGAACCACAGGGACAGGGATCATTGGGGTATACCTTAGCGGCAGCGCGCTTCTTGGGTGTGTTCGTGGCGGAATCATCCTTATTGGTTCCCGTTACCTTCGCAACCTGCTCACGCTCCACCTTCTGTTCAATCTTCACACGATAGAGCAGACGCACGGTATCTTCCTGTATATTGGCAATCATATCGTCAAACATATCAAAGCCTGCCATCTTATATTCCACCAGCGGATCCCGCTGTCCATATGCCTGCAGACCAATACCCTGACGCAGCTGGTCCATATCATCGATATGGTCCATCCACTTGCGGTCAATTACCTTGAGCAACACTACACGCTCTAACTCTCTGAACTGCTCCGGCTCCGGGAATTCTGTCTCCTTCGCCTCGTATAGCTTGACTGCACGCTCCTTGAGCACATGCTTCAATTCCTTATTATTCTTAATGGACTCCAGATCCACTGCATTCACAGGCTCTAACGGGATAATCGATGTTAAAAGCTGATTTAATTCATTCAGATCCCATTCTTCCTTCGGCAAATCCGAGGAAATACAGGTATCCACACAGCTCTCCACACGGTCTGTAATCATCTTGAAAATAACATCCCGCATGCTCTCTCCGTTCAGTACCCGCAGACGCTCCGCATAGATAATCTCTCTCTGATCATTCATCACCTGATCATACTCCAGAAGATTCTTACGGATGCCAAAGTTGTTGCCCTCAATCCTGGTCTGTGCCTTCTCAATTGCCGAAGTCAGCATCTTGTGCTGAATCTGTTCATTCTCCGGCACACCCAGTGTATTGAAGATATCCATCAGCTTCTCAGAGCCGAACAGACGCATGAGGTCGTCCTCCAGGGAAATAAAGAACTGGGATTCACCCGGATCTCCCTGACGTCCGGAACGTCCACGCAACTGGTTGTCAATACGTCTGGATTCGTGGCGCTCGGTACCGATAATTTTTAAACCGCCGGCAGCCTTAGCAGCCTCGTCCAGTTTAATATCCGTACCACGACCTGCCATGTTGGTGGCAATGGTCACTGCCCCATGGGCACCTGCTCCCGCTACAATCTCTGCCTCCATCTCATGGAACTTGGCATTTAATACGGTGTGCGGAATTCCCTCTCTTTTCAGCAGACCGCTGATGATTTCGGAGGTCTCAATGGTAATGGTACCTACCAGAACCGGCTGTCCCTTTGCATGGGCTTCCTTTACCGCCTCCACAACTGCATGGTATTTCTCCTTCTTGGTCTTGTATACCACATCGTGATGATCCACACGGATAACCGGACGGTTGGTGGGGATTTCCACAACGTCCATGCCATAGATATCACGGAACTCCTTCTCCTCCGTGAGTGCGGTACCGGTCATACCGGCTTTTTTCTCAAATTTATTAAAGAAGTTCTGGAATGTGATGGTGGCAAGGGTCTTGCTCTCGCGTTTCACTTTCACATGCTCCTTCGCCTCGATTGCCTGATGCAGTCCGTCGGAATAGCGGCGTCCCGGCATAATACGTCCGGTGAACTCATCCACGATCAGAACCTGATCATCCTTCACCACGTAATCCTGATCACGGAACATCAGATTATGGGCACGCAGCGCCAGAATGACGTTGTGCTGAATCTCCAGATTCTCCGGGTCTGCCAGGTTCTGAATCTTGAAGAACTGCTCTACCTTATGCACACCTTCCTGTGTCAGGCTTACTACCTTGTCCTTCTCATTGACAACAAAGTCGCCGTTCTCCTCCTGCTCCACACCCATGATAGCATCCATCTTGGTGTATTCCGGCACATCCTCTCCACGTTTCATCTGCGTTGCAAGAATGTCACATGCCTCATAAAGTCTGGTGGATTTGCCGCTCTGACCGGAAATGATGAGCGGTGTACGCGCCTCATCGATCAATACAGAGTCCACCTCATCGATGATGGCGTAATGAAGCCCGCGCTGTACGAGCTGCTCCTTATAAATTACCATGTTATCTCGCAGATAATCGAAGCCAAGCTCGTTATTGGTCACATAGGTAATATCACAATTGTAGGCTTCCCGGCGTTCCTCATTGTTCATGGAATTCAGCACCACGCCAACCTTCAGTCCCAGGAATTCATGCACCTGTCCCATCCACTCCGCATCACGCTTTGCCAGATAGTCATTGACGGTAACGATACAGACACCCTTTCCCTCCAATGCGTTTAAGTATGCCGGCAGTGTGGAAACCAGGGTTTTTCCTTCACCGGTCTTCATCTCGGCAATTCTGCCCTGATGCAGTATGATACCACCGATAATCTGCACCCGGTAATGCTCCATACCCAGCACACGCTTTGCAGCCTCCCGCACAGTGGCATATGCCTCAGGCAGTAAGTCATCCAGCGTCTCGCCCTTTTCCAGACGCTCTTTATATTCTTTCGTCTTATTCTTAAGTTCCTCATCGGAAAGCGCCCCCATAGCGTCCCGGTAGGATTCTACCTTATCTGCGATAGGATAGATTCGTTTCAGTTCCCGCTCACTGTGGGTCCCGAAAATTTTGGTAAATGCACTCATTACAAACTCCTATTCCTGTCCTGTTTTTACAGATTTGCGGAGCCAACCCCCGCACAGTACCGTTATTGTAACACTTTTCCAAGCGTATCACAACAAAAATAGTGGTAAACGATTTATAAATTTTTTATGAACATTGTCGGAAAAGTACTTGCATCCATCCATTCTTCTGTTTATACTCATATATGGTAAAAAGATATGTCAGGAGGACTGGACTATGACTTATACATACAAAACCAAGGGTACCTGCTCCACCCAGATTGATCTGGAACTGGAAGGCAACATCGTACACAACGTAAGATTCACCGGCGGCTGCAACGGCAACCTGAAGGCAATTCCAAAGCTTGTGGAGGGTCTCACCGTAGAACAGGTGGAGGAAAAGATCGGCGGCATCTCCTGCAACGGAAAGCCCACCTCCTGCGGCGACCAGCTGGCACGTGCCTGCCGGGAAGCCTACGAAGCAAGCAAAGCACAGTAGAAAGACAGAGAGTCCGTTACGGGCTCTCTGTTTTTTATAGGAAAGACCTTGCTGCCCGGACGCGCAACATGCGCTTCTATTTCATCCGGATTTCATTTTCAATTTGGATCCTGAAGGACCGGCTGAAGCTGCTTTCCGTTCATTGCATATTCAATGGTTTCCGGCAGAAGCTCCATCCGGGCAATCAGAGAATTTGGCTTGCTCTTGTAGTTATCCTGCCCAAAGGGCACAAAATACACATTTTTCATATTCATAAGCATCCCGATATTCCGAAAGTTAGCTCCCAGTGCATCATTGGTGGAGATTGCAATCACTAACGGCTTTCCGTTTCGCATATGCGCCTTGGTTGCCATCAGCACCGGTGTATCCGTAATCCCGTTGCATAGCTTTGCCGCCGAATTACCGGTGCAGGGTGCAATCACCATAATATCCAGAAAATTATTGGGACCAATTGGTTCCGCCGCGCAGATGGTGCGGATTCCCTCATTTCCCGTAATCTCACAAATCCCCTCTACATATTCCCTGGCGCTGCCAAAGCGGGTATCGCAGGTCTGGGCATTAAATGAAAAAATCGGGATGACATTCGCTCCCATATCCTTTAGCCGCTGTATCTCTTTTCTTGTCTTCGCAAAGGTACAGAAAGAACCGGTAATCCCCAGTCCAATGTTATATTTTGAAAAATCCATTCATTTTTCCCTGCTTTCTGCAGCCGGAGCTTCTTCCTCCCGCTGCTGGTTGCGGAGCGTAAATCTTTCAATTGCCCGGTCTAAGATATAGGCGCTTTCCTTCGGTGCATATTTTCCGGGGATGCCAAGCAGCAGATCAGCCCGGATACCGTATTCCCTGGCACAGGCGAAATCACAGCCGCCCGGCGCGGAGGCAATGTCTAAGATATAAGCATCCTTGGGCAGTTCCCGGATGATAAGCCCTGACACCACCGGAGCAGGTACCGTATTCACCAGCATAACAGCCCCCATGGCTTCCTCCGGTCCAAATGCGAAGTCCACTGCATAAAAGCCATCCTGCTTCGCCTGCTTGCGCGCCTCCCTGCGTCTTGCCAGCACCGTGACCCTGGCCCCCAGCGCCGCCAGCCGCTTTGCAATCGCTCTTCCGCAGCAGCCGTAACCGGTCACAATAATTTTTGCCTCATTGATGTTATAAGGGCTTTGCCTTACCAGCTCTGCAATTACCCCCTCCGCGGTTGCCACCGCATTTTCCTCTGTAACAAACGCATCTTCCATGAAATCCAGATAAGAGATTCCTCTGCTTTCCAGCAGTTTTTTCTGTTCCCCGGAAAAGCATCCGCCCAGCACCAGTGTATCCTTTGTTAAATCTTTATTTAATATATCGTTTAACATCTCCTGTTCCGGAACCTTCGACACCGGAATCGGAAGAATCAACGTGTCTGCCTCTGCCAGAAAACTGCTCAGTTTTTCCAACTGTTCCCTGATGGTATTACTGTTTCTGATATCCAGGCAGCGCACGCCTCGTCCTTTTTTCGTCAGTATCTCTGCCAGATAAACCTGACGCATATCACTGATAAGAAGTATGGTCTGTCTGTTCATAAAAATTACGCTCCCTTCACTTTATTATATGAAGGGAGCGTTTTCGTGTGCTACTCGCTTTTAATTGGTTTTATATAAATAGAAATCGTCCATGGTACCCCAGCCGCCGCCGGCACATTTTACATATACTCCGACCGTGATGTCCGATGCACCGTCCAGTGAAATTCCTGTAATCTCCGGCACCTGCCAGTTACACCAGCCGCCTAACGTCACAGGGTCTGACTGATAGGTATCCCCGTTGACCACTGCGTACAGGTAAATCTCTGCATTGCTTCCTACGTCTCCGCCCTGGATGCTGACGTTCACCGCATAATTACCGGCGGAAAGTCCGGAAACCGTCTGCTCCACCGAAAATTCCTGTTCTGACTCGCTCCAGAAATGGAAGCTGTTCTCTCCTGTGGTGGCATCGGATGCCTTGGTCTGTACATTTGTAGGATTGGCTGCACCTTCGTAGGATACCGTCCACATCGTCACGTTTTTTTCCTCAAAGCTGGGGTTTGACAGCCAGTTGACATTGGCAACCTTCAATGCTGCCAAAATCTCTGTTCCGTCCTCCAGCACGCCCTTTACCTGATACTCTCCTGCAACGCTTGTGTCAATGTCCGCATAGTCCGCTTCCTCCCAGGTTACCGGGGCTCCACCGGACTGTGAACGGTCGTTATATGCCACATAAACCGTTTCCGGCATTACAATCTCCTCGCCCACGTTCACATCGACCGTCACATCCTCCACATAATCCACTTCCAGCGGACATTGTGCTCCATATCTCACATATTTAAACACATCCAGAGACGCCAGCGGATGTCCGCCAAAATCAAACATAGCCTGATTATCCCAGGAGCTGCCGCCGTAATACAAGCCCGCATCGTTTGGATCATACTTTGCGGAAAAGCTGCTCGCCCAGCCGGAGCCGTAGGTCTCCCAGAGTTTTTCGTTGTCCGTTTTGGCAGTTGCCGGTCCCACCGGAATCCACGCACCTTCCCAGTAGAAAACGCCAAGCGCCGCATCTCCTGCCGCCGCAGTCGCGGCAATCACATCCCTGACACAGTTTGCCTGGCTCTGTACGGTTGCCGCGTATCCGCTGATTAAATCCGTCTCCGATAAGCTGTTGGAAAATCCGTCTCCCTCCTCCAGCGTGTAGGGATAGGAAGTCTCCATGACTGCCACCTTTTTGCCATAATTCGCAGAAATATCGGTAAGCACCCTGGTGAGATTCTCCAGCGTGCCGTGCCAGCTGATGTAATAAGACACGCCAAACACATCATAGTCCACTCCGGCCTCTTCCAGAATCTGCGGATATTTCATAATCTGGTTGTAATCCTCAATATTGGTAAAGTGTACGGCAATCTGAATATCCTTATTATTCTCCGCCGCAATCTCCCGCACCGCCGTACTTCCCTGAACCAGAAGCGGTGTTATACGCTCCCAGTCAGTTTCCCCGGACATTCCGTTATTAATCTCATTCCCGATCTGAACCATCCCCACATCTGCCCCCGCATCCAGAATTGTCTGCAGGCTCTCCTTTGTAAACTCATACAATGCTGTCTGCTTATCCTCAAAGGTCAGATGTGCCCACGCCTTGGGTGCCATCTGTTTTTTCGGGTCAGCCCAGAAATCCGAATAATGGAAATCCACCAGCAGCTTCAATCCGCAGCGTGCCGCTCTTGCGCCGATTTCCGCTGCCTTCTCCACATCGTTGTTTCCGCCGCCGTAGCCATTGCCGTTCTTATCATAGGGATCATTCCACACACGGACACGGATGTAATTCACTCCGGCATCCGCCAGAATCTGAAACAGATCCGCCTCCTCTCCGGCTTCGTTATAATAAACCACACCGCTCTCTTCTTCCGCTATGACGCTGGAAATATCCATCCCGCAGATAAAATCCTCCGAAAGCCCCTCTACCGGCTCCACAAAAATATCTGCCTCCTCCAGACCGGTTGGCAGGGTCGGCGTATAGCTTTCCGCATTCGCCCAGAACTCCTCCGCATTCCAGCGCGGTGCCGTTTCTGCAGCCTCTGTGGCTTCTGTGGTCTCTGTTCCCGTTTCCTCTGCCGTCTGCTCCGTGGAGCCGCTGCCATCGCTCTGCTCCGTTGCCACTTCTGTCTCCTGCGCCGCGCCTCCGGTCTGTGTATTGCCACAGCCCACCAGTCCTACCGTCATGGCTGCCGCCAAAAGCAGCGGTAAAATCCTCCCTCTTTTTCCCATGATAAACCCTCTCCTTTTCCGTACCGGGAAATGCCCTCCGGCACCACCGATACCATTCTGTATTCTATGCTTTTATTATAATTGCGCAAACGTTTGTCCACAAGATATAATTTGCTTTTTATCGTTTTTTGGTTATTTCTGCTTTTATTTTTATTTTCTGAATTTTATATATTTTTCAACAAATTAATCAATTAAATCCAAATATTTTTAAAAATTTTCTGTTTTTATGCTTGACAATTCCATTCGGGTAGGTTAGAATAAAGACAACAACAAAGAGAGAGAGAAAAAAGAAGAAAGAATATAAGAGAAAGAGAGGTACGGTCCAAAGGAAACAGAATGATTTACCCCAAACGATACTAAGAAAGAGAGGTACGGTCCAAAAGGAACAGAATGATTTACCCCAAACGATATTAGGAAAGAGAGGTACGGTCCCATGGATATGGAGGACGCAATAGTTTGAAGGCGGCATTGAAGAACGAGTTCAATGCCGCCTTTCCTTTTATTCTTTATTTGCCAGCCACGGATTATTCTCATCCGGGTCCGTAGGATCCCACCCCCGGTTCGGGTCCTCCGGGTCCAGCCGGATTGCCTCAGGCTTCCCCAATGGTCCGGGGTCCTCGGAATCATAAATCTCCACCGTGGTGCCGGACGGACAATTTTCGGCAATCCATTTTGCATCCGCTGTGGTGAGACGCACGCACCCCATGGATGCCTGTTCCCCCAGCTTATTATATTTATCCGTGCATAGATTTGCATTGGACTTCGTATAATAAGGAACCGAATGAAACAGGATCCCGCCGTGAATCCGGGTGGCATACTGCCCGTATACCCCGCCAAAAAGCTCCCGCCAGCGGTACTTAGTGGAAATCTGGAAGGTTCCCGTCGGTGTTGCGTTATAGAGTCCCGTGGAGCACACCATTGCCTTATAAGGAACCGTATATGCCCCGTCCTCATCCAGTGTGTAGACAGTAATACAGTTCTGCTGCCGATTAACCTTGATATAATAGGGGAACTCCGGCTGCTCCGCTTCTTTCTCTGCAGGTTTCTCCACCGCTTCTGCTGCGGATGCCTCCGTTGCTTCCTCTGCGGATGTCTCCGTTGCTTCCTCCGTGGATACCTCCGTTGCTTCTTCCGTGGGGTTCTCCGTCGCTTCTTCCACAGGAGGCTCTGTTGCCTCCTCCGCCACATCTTCGGATGGTTCTTCCGTCCTGTTCTCCGTCCCCGGCGTACCGGATTCTTCAGACGATTCTTCCACCGCTTCTTCCAGCCCTGGTTTCGCTGCGGATTCCTCAAGTTTTTCGTTCTCCACGCTCTCGTCCAATGCCAGTTCCTCCTGCTCATACCGGAAGGTCCAGATATCCTCCTGCCCCACCAGTCTTTCGAGAACCGGCACCGCAGGCTCCATGCTCCGCACGGTAAACTCTGCCGCCGTCAACGTCATCATCAGTATCGTAAGCAGCAGCACCAGAGCGCACACTGCACTACAGTCCAGCCATTTTCTCAGCATGGCTTCTCCTTTATGATTACAACTGCGTTACCACAAAAATATCGTAAATTGCACGGATTGCAGTCTCAAAATCAGCGTTGCTCACACCAATAATAATGTTCAGCTCCGAGGAGCCCTGATCGATCATCTTCACATTGACATTCGCATGTGCCAGCGCGGAAAAGATTCTTCCCGCAGTTCCCCGGGTAGACTTCATACCGCGGCCTACCACCGCAATCAGAGCCAGATCTCCCTCCAGTTCCACGCTGTCCGGCGCTGCAAGACGATGGATGGAAGAAATGACAGCCTGCTCCTTGCCCTCAAAGTCCGGCTGATGTACAAAAATCGTCATGGTATCGATACCGGACGGCATATGTTCAAAGGAAATTCCGTTTTCCTCAAAGGCACTCAATACTTTTCTTCCAAAGCCGACTTCGGAGTTCATCATGTCCTTATCGATATTCACGGAAACAAAACCTTTTTTTCCTGCAATTCCGGTAATGGTGTACTCGGACTGATGGCAGGTGCTCTCCACAATCCAGGTACCTGCCGCCTCCGGGTCATTGGTATTGCGGATATTGATGGGAATTCCCGCTTTGCGCACCGGAAACACCGCATCCTCATGAAGTACACTGGCTCCCATGTAGGAAAGCTCACGAAGTTCACGGTAGGTGATGGTCTTAATCGGCTTCGGGTTATCAATAATCCGCGGATCTGCCACCAAAAAGCCGGAAACGTCCGTCCAGTTCTCATAACAGCTTGCGCGGACTGCCTTTGCCACGATGGAGCCGGTGATGTCCGACCCTCCCCTGGAGAAGGTCTTGATGCTTCCATCCGGCATAGAACCGTAGAAGCCCGGAACAACGGCACACTCAATCTCAGCCAGACGTGCGCCGAGCACATCATTTGTCTTGTCCGCATCGAACTCGCCGTTCTCGTCAAAGAAAATGACCTCCGCTGCATCCACAAACTGGTAGCCCAGGTAATTTGCCATGATGATACCGTTTAGATATTCTCCGCGGGATGCCGCATAATCCTTTCCCGCTTTATTTTTAAAATTCTCTGAGATCTTTTTAAATTCTTCCTCAAGGGATAACTTCAGATTCAGTCCATTGATAATCGTATCGTAGCGGTCCTTGATTTTCATCAGGGGAACCCTGAAGTCCTGGTCCTGCTCTACCAGACCATAGCACTCATAAAGCATGTCAGTAACCTTCGTGTCCTTGGAATTTCTTTTTCCGGGAGCACTGGGCACCACGTATCTGCGCTCTTTGTCCGCATGAATGATTTTCCCTACCTTTGCAAACTGCTCTGCGCTGGCAAGAGAACTGCCACCAAACTTTACTACTTTTATCATTTTCTCACAATCCTCCGTTTACCTCTATCGCCTTTTGTCGTATATTCTCGCCGAACTGGCGGTAATTCCTTGGCTAACGATATATATATTATCATAAATGTTGGGCACGTCAAATGATTTTTCTTATTTTTACGGGATTTTTTCCATGCAGCCTGCATCACAATAAGCTCCGGGAAACCAGAATTTCCCGGAGGCTCTCTGTAATGACGGAAGGATGAAACTCTTACGCTGCCCTTATCTTGCCATAAGTCCCGTGGCAAAATGATCTGCCATGACAAGCGCCTGCTTTTCGATATCCCGGAATGTGTCAATGCTCTGCCCGTATTCCCCGTTAATCTCCTGCTCGATCTCCTCTCTGGTCATATCCAGATGATTTAAGAGAAGATTTCTTGTCTCTCTCCCTGAAAAATACGGATTTGCGCTGGCGAGCAGGCTGGCAATCTGGTTGGCGTTTGCATACCAGCTTTTAATCAGGTCATCAAAGCCCTCCCCATCGCCGGACTTCACGCCCCGCATCACATCTCCCGTCAGCATCACATGCTCCACCAGAAGATTCCTTAGCTGCCTGGTAACCGCCAGCGGAAGGTGTTCTGCAAAAACATCCGCAATTTCATCTGCCGTCTGCACAGCTCGTTCCCCCACTGCCTGCTGGTTCGGCGAATCTGCCGCCACAGCCATAAGGAACATTCGTGTCCAATACACATGGGAAAGCCATGCAAGACGCATCTCCTCCCGCAGGTTATTTTCTGTTTCCGGGTTGCCCGGTCTGTTCCCGGTTCCCGGATTGCCCGGTCTGTTCTCCGGACGCATCATCATATCGTACTCTTCCCCCGGGCACACCGTAAGGCGCATCCCAATCTGAAGGTTATAGGGATTCGCACCGGGATTGCCCAGAATCAGCTCATCCACCGTGGTTCCATACTGACGTGAAATTTTGTACAGGGAATCTCCCTCCTGTACCACATGCACAATTCTGTTCTGACAATACATAGCATTCCATAAAAAATTATCTTCTCTCTATCCTATGCATTTTTTCCCATGAGGTGCCAGAATCTCTCTCTATATAAAATTGGCAAATACAGGTGCAATTACAACCGTAAGCAAACCTGCCACCGCAATGGAAAGACTGCTCATGGCGCCTTCCACCTCGCCAATCTCCATGGCACGGGCAGTACCCACCGCATGGGCCGCAGAACCGATGGCGATTCCCTTTGCCACCGGCTCCTCAATGCGGCAAATCCTGCACACCGTCTCCGCAATGACATTTCCCAGCACACCGGTGACTACGATGACTGCCACCGTAATGGTGACATAGCCTCCAAGCTCCTCGGAAACACCCATGCCGATGGCTGTGGTGATGGATTTGGGCAGAAGCGTCACATACTCCTCATGGCTTAAGCCAAAGAGCAGGGACATCACCAGAACACAAAGCACACTGGTAAGGACCCCGGAAAGCAATCCTGCCAAAATCGCCTTCGCATTTTTCTTCAGCAGCTCCACCTGCTCATACAGCGGGATGGCAAGGCAGACCGTTGCAGGCGTCAGAAGATAGCTGATGTATTTTGCCCCCTCCGCATAGCTCTCGTAGGGGATATGGAACGCCACCAGAAAAACGATTACCGCCACAATGGACACCAGCAGCGGATTTATGATTGCAAGTTTTAATTTTTTCTTCAAAAGGACGCCCAGCTCATAGGTCAGGACGCTGATTGCCACACCAAAAAATACCGATTCACTCAAAAATTCACTCATGCTTCTTTTCCGCCCTTCTTTTGTCAAAACGCATCATCGCCTGGGTCACTCTGCCGGACACGGCCATGACCACCACCGTGGACACCACCATAATTACGATGACAGGAATACAGATGGGACGCAGGGCATGCCAGGACTCCATAAGCTCCACCCCCGCAGGGATAAACAAAAGCGGCATAATTTCAATCAGAAATTTTCCGGTATCCTTCACTGCCTCCAACGGAATGATTTTCAGCTCCAGTGCCAGAAATAAAAGCACCAGCCCGTAAATGCTTGCGGGAACCGGAAGGGGAAGCACACTTTTTAGAAGCTCTCCCAGAAAGGAAATCAGAAGAATAATCAAAAACTGACGGATGTATTTCATAAAAATGCCTCTTTCTTCTACTGTTCATAGCAGCCTTTAATATAGCAGTATTTTTTCGGTCCGGCAATCCGCATCTTCCACAATCCTTTCTCCTATTTTTCCGTTCTTTCCGTCAAAATTTTATCGGTGGCAGGGTTATCCAAGACCTCCCCCGCATCGTCAAACCGGGAGCCGTGACAGGGGCATTCCCAGGCGTTCTCCTTGGCGTTCCAGCGCAGATGACAGCCCATATGCGAGCACCGTCTGGTTCCTCCCAGGGTCAGAATTCCCTTCATCGCCTGTCCGATGTTCACCGCAAGCTGCGGTCTTATAATTGTCCTGCCCGGAGAAAATAATCCGGCAAATTCATTTTCTTTTTCCTGCACCAGGTCTGTCAGAATCATTGCCGCTAACATGGAGCCCGTCATCCCCCATTTGTTGTACCCGGTCGCCACAAAAAGATCCGGTGTGGAGCTGGAATAACGCCCGATGTAAGGCATTCCGTCCAGGGACATACAGTCCTGATTGCCCCACTGTGCCACAATCTCCGCCTCCGGCAGGCAGGCAGACGCCTGCGCCGCCAGTTCATCGACGCCCTTTACCGGCTTTCCCGTGCGGTGGCTGCCTCCGCCAAACAGCAGAAGCCCCTTCGCATTCCGGAAGGAAAGTCCGCCCGGTGCTTCATCCACATACATACCACCCACATCCGGCGCATTGGCGAGCGCCAACACATGGGAGCGCTGCTGATAGAGCTTTAAATAGTAATTTCCCCGGGTGTTGATAAACGGAAAATGGGTGGCGACAATGATTTTTTCCGCCGCCACACTCCCGGTGGGCGTAAGTGCGAAGTATTCCGTCATCTCCCGCACCTGGGAATGCTCATAGATATGAAGGTTTTTCGCCAATGCTGCGGCAAATTTCAGCGGGTGGAACTGTGCCTGCCCCGGGAAATGTACGGCTCCTGTGGTCTCAATGGGAAGAGGAAGTGCCGCCACATAATCCGCCGTTCCTCCGATTCGCTCCATCGCCCGCATCTCCCGCTCCAGCCGCGCCGGATTTCCCGTTGCGTAAACATAGGAATCCTTTTCCTCCATGTCACAGTCAATAAACCAGCCCATATCCCGAAAATGCTTTACTGCAAGCTGATTTGCCCGGTAATACTGCTGCGCCTTCTCAAGCCCCTCCCATTTCAAAAGCCGCTGATAGATAAGTCCGTGCTGGGCAGTGATCTTGGCAGTGGTGCCGGCGGTGATGCCGGAACAAATGGTGTCCTTCTCCAGAAGACAGTAGTCTACCCCCGCCTGCTGCAGGAAGTAGGCGCACAAAATACCCGTCATGCCGCCCCCGATAATCAGGACGGAGGTGCGCAGATCCTTTTCCAGAGTGGGGAAACGGGGAATTTTTTCATAATCGGTCCAGAGGGTTTGCATAAGATAACCTTCCTTTCTCTCGCTTTCTGACAGCCAGAAGCCTTCTGCTGCCGCTATGCATATATTTTCCAAAAGAAAGCCATCCTATACCGTTTCTTTCCTGTATAAATATTTTGATTATCAAAGTATCTTGACAGTGCCAATATTTTCCGCTATGATATGAAAAAGTTTGATTATCAAAATATTTTTTATAAAACGGAGGATATTATGGGAGTTCGGATTATCATTGACTCTGCCAGTGATCTCACCAAAGAACGGGCGGACGCACTGGGACTGGATTTTTTACCATTAAAGACGATTTTCGGGGAGGAAGAATTTCTAGACGGAATTACCATGACACACCGTCAATTCTACGAAAAGCTCATTGAGGTGGACGCTATCCCCACCACCAGCCAGATTTCTCCCCACGATTATGGGGTGGTCTATGAGGACGTGCGTGCCAAGGGCGATACTGCGGTAGTCATCACATTATCCGGCAAGCTCTCCGGTTCTTTTCAGAGTGCCCGCATCGCTCTGGAAGGCTATGAGGACTGCATTCAACTGGTAGACAGCGAAAACGTGTGCTTAGGGGAGCAGATTCTTGTGCTTTTTGCCTGCCGTCTCCGGGAGGAAGGTCGCTCCGCTGCAGAGATTGCAGCCGCGCTGGAGGAAGAAAAGAAAAAAGTCCGGGTCATCGCCCTTCTGGATACACTGGAATACCTGCGCCGTGGCGGGCGAATCTCTGCCACCGCCGCATTTGCCGGCAATCTCCTGTCCATAAAGCCGGTGATTGCCATCGTGGACGGCGAGGTGGCGGTGCTGGGCAAGGCACGTGGTTCTAAGAACGGAAATAATATGCTGATGGAGGAAATCCGCAAATGCGGCGGCATCGATTACACAATGCCCTTCTGCCTGGGCTATACCGGGTTGGACGACTCTCTGCTGCATAAATACATCACAGACAGTGCCTCTCTTTGGAAGGACAAGGTGACCGAGCTTCCCATCAGCACCATCGGCAGCACCATCGGAACCCACACCG
The DNA here is from genome assembly GCA_051877675.1 of Roseburia sp. GTDB lineage: Bacteria > Bacillota > Clostridia > Lachnospirales > Lachnospiraceae > Roseburia. Next base: position 20,980 of record JBJEJC010000154.1, read on the forward strand.
GTCCCGGCGGCATCTGCGTCGCATTCTTTGCCGTATAGGAGCCGGGCGGGGCAAACTACTCCAGTGCCCCCTTGACTCTCCGATGGGAGGTACAGCGTTCCCTGCGGTTGGCAAGGGCGCGGCTTCTTCCTTCCAGGAGCAATGCCCTTCCAGACTCATTTCTCGTATACACAGCATCGTAGGAGCCAATATGAGGCTTCATGCATTCCGCAAAGCGCAGTGCATCTTCTTTTTTCTTCGCAAAGCACTCTGGCACGCAGAAGAAACCGTCTGCACCGCGGTGATTCTTCTGCTTCACCAGCAGATAGCGCTGGTTATCCACCGGGGCAAAAAATTCCCGGATGCACTGGGCAAAAAGCGCCTTGTCTCTGCCACTGCCCCCTGCCATATATACGGAATGCGTCCCGCCTTTCCCTGTCTCCGCCACAATCCGACTTCGTGAATCCTCCAGCAGATTTAAGGACAGAAGCCCCTTGCGGATGCCGTTTCCAAAGCTTTTAAGGCGTCTGTAGGGCGCACTCAGCCGCACTGCCCGGAGGGTCAGAAGCAGTGCAATTCCAATCGCTACGCCGCCGCATGTCCCAAGCAGCCCTGCAGCCGCCCCTGACCCCAGCATCGCAGCTGCTGCCAGTGCCGCGCAGCCACAGACCGCCCAGCCTGCCACACCGCGGATGGCAGAGCGGAACATGGCTTTGGGTATGGTGTTTTCCTCCACCGCAAGTTCTTCTGCCACCTCCATATTTTTATGCACCGTAAGTGCACGCATCCAGCGTTCCCGCAGTGTCTCTCTCTGTGCCGACAACTTCAGGGACTGCTGATTCATCGCGGAAACATTTGTATTGTTAAATGGTGGTTTAATAATTGACAGTCTCTCCATACCGCTTTCAATGATATCCTCTGTATAGTGCAGACCAAGGAAATGTTCCATTCTGCGCGCCAGAAGCTCATAGTCCTCGCTGATGCTTCCACTTGTATCTTTTTTTACCTCATCCCAGGGACGCAGGCACACAAGATGCCAGATATTGCTGGTTTTCTCCGGGTTCTCCTTCCACACCCGGATAGCCCGCCCGCGCATCTGGTTACTCAGCATGAACGAACCCACAAAGCTGGCAAGAATCAGGGAATTGATGCAGGGGGAATCCCAGCCCTCTCCCAACAGAGATTTAGTTCCAATCAGTACCTGCATATAGCCCTTTGCAAAGAGATTGGTGACGGCACCGGTAAGGAAATTAGCCTTTCCCACTGCCGTCACCTTCAGGTAATCCGTCTCCTGCAGATTTCCCGCCCTGCCAAAGGTCACCTTTCCAATCCCCTCTACCGCCTGCTCTAACGCTTCCTTCGCCTCCGCCGGAATAATCACCACGGTTCCGCACAATACGCCAAGCCGCAGCCTGCTCCCCGTTTTTTCCTGCTCTCTCCGCAACTGCTCAAAAAACGGCAGCACGCCAAGAGCCATCACATCTGTCTCCGGATCTCCCAATGCCTTTTCATATTCCCTGCGGATATAATCGGTGAGCAGCAAAAGGCGCAGATTTTCTCCCAGCGTCCGATACTCATGCGCCACAATCTCCCGGATACTGTTGCATTTCCCCTTTGACTGGGTCAGAAGCTTCTCTACACTGTCATTTACGGTAAGGCACACTTTTCTTTTCTCGACCAGTCCTTCCGCTTTCAACTGTGCCGACAGTTTCTCCCGGTATTCCGTTGTGGCAGAAAAACTCTCCGTGTCCTCATACAAAAGCTTCTGCAAAAGAATCTCCAGCCACTTTGCCTCCATGGGCGGCAGCGCGGACGCCCCCAGAAGCTTCTGCAGCCGGATGGGGTAAGGCATTCCCTTCGCCTTTAAGAAAATCAGAAGCGCAGCCAGATAGGAGGGTTCCTCCAGAAGCACGTCATCCTCTGTTTTTCCGTTCAGTCCGCTATGGGACGCAACCACCGCAGCAAACTCGGAATCCTGCATCAGCTTTTGCTGCATCTCCTCACTGCGTTTGGCAAACCGCGCTATCTCCTCCTGCTCCTCCCGGGTAGGATAATTAAGGTAAACAAAATCCTGATGAGGACAGAGGCTCCCTTCCTTCACCAGCTCAGGAATGGTGATTTCTTCATCGATCTCCCCACACATATTGATATAGCGGTTCCACATCGCCGGTGTGGAATCGTAAGGCGGTGTAGCCGTAAGCGCAATGGTGGTCAGATTCCCGTATTTTTCACGGAAGTCCTCCAGCGCTTTCCACCATTCGCTGCGGAGATGATGACACTCATCCAGACAGAGCACCCCGATCTCTGCCCGCCGCATCACAGAAATTAAATCAAAATTTGAGAAATCCACCATTTCATTCTCTGCATCTTGGCCCGCTTTCTCTGTGGCATCCTCTGCCTTCTCCCCGACTTCTCCCATTCTCCCGGAAGCGTCTTCCTTAAGGGTTCCACGGTAACCGGTCATGGCACTGTGCAGTGCCTGGTAGGTGACGATGGTGATTGCCTTCGGCTGCTTTAAGTCCTGGGAAAGATACTCCTCCGCCGTAACACCGTCGCAGAGAAATGCCTCCGCAATCCGTTGTGCCCACTGCTCCCGGATTGTAATGGAGGGCGCCAGCACCAGCGCATTTTTGCCGATTCTCGCCATCAGTTCGATTCCCAATGTGGTCTTCCCGGAGCCGGGAGCTGCTACAATATGAATTCTCCCGTCTGCCAGATAGCGGTTGGCATTCTGTAATACCCTTGCCTGATACGCGCGCCAGTTTCCCTTAAATCTTAAAGCCTCATTTAATTTCATCCCAACACTCCCTCTGCCTGTCTCAGTCGCTCATAGAACTGCTCATAAAAGCTCCTGTCTTCCTCATATGGTTTTAAATAGAAAAGCTTCAGCACAAACAGGTTTCCCTGCTTTGCCATGCTCTCGTCTCCATTCTGCACCAGAGCAGTAAGCTTCTTCCGGAGTCTGTGCCAGTCCGCCAGAAACTGCTGGTTCGCCTTCAGTTCCGGTGTATCCAGCCAGCGGCTCACCTTTACCTTGCTACCGTTCCCCTTCCGGCAGGCATCGCTCTGAAGAAAATAGTGCACTCCGTCCTCCTCATAGATTCTGCCCAACGGAAATACCCGGCAGAGCCCCGGTCGGAATGCATGAATGCTGCAGCGCCCTTCCTCATTTAAAAACGGGCAGCAGGGCATCTTCTCTTTGTCCTCTGCTGCCCGCTCCGTCATTTTCAGGTTGGGCAGAATCACGCCCTCTGACACGTTCAGTTCCAGTTCCCCTGCCAGCAGCTCCTCCATGGTTTTTCCCATGTGTTTGGTAAGCCGGAACACGTCCAGCGGGTCCAGCACAATGGAGTTCCCCATATCCTCACAGCAGGCATGGCAGCCGGCACAGTCCGCGCACGCCAGCTTTGCCATATCGTTCAATCCGTAGATTTTTCCGTCTGAAATTTCATGTAAATCCTGTATCATTTCCGCTCCTTACCGCTGTTTTTCCCTGCAATACATTCCGCCAGCGTCTCAAACATCAGCGCCGGTTCGATGGGTTTGGCAAGATGGGCATCCATTCCCGCTTCCAGAGTCTTTTTCACATCCTCCTCAAAGGCATTTGCCGTCATGGCAATAATCGGAAGCTTTTTACAGTCCTCCCGCCCATTGGACCTAAGCCGCTTTGTCGCGGTAAGCCCGTCCATCACCGGCATCCGAATGTCCATCAGAACCGCATCAAAATATCCCGGTTCATTGAGTTCCACTGCATTTATGCACTCCTCCCCATTGTCCGCCGTCACCACCTTAATCCCGCTGTTCTGCAGAATCCGTTTGGCAATCATCTGATTCATCGGATGATCCTCCACCAGAAGCACCCGCTTTCCCTTCAAGGAAACTGCCCGCTTCTTTCTGCGGCGCTCCACCACGGGAATCGCCTGTCCCGGCTCCGCCACAGGAAACTTCACATGAATGAAGAAACGGGTTCCCTCATTGACATTGCTGCTCACCCGCATGACTCCGCCCATCTGGTCGATAATCGCCTTGGCAATGGTAAGACCAAGCCCGGTTCCCTGGGTAGCGGAAATCACCTCCCGCTGCTCCTGGGTAAACGGTCGGAACATACTTTCCTGGAATTTATGGCTCATGCCGATACCGGTATCCGCAATCTCATAGTCCACGCAGAGGAATCCATCCTTTTCCACCGCCCTGCTACGGAAACAGATGGTTCCCCCCTCCGGCGTGAATTTTACTGCATTGGAAAGCAGGTTCATAAGCACCTGCTTGAAACGAAGCTTATCTGTGTAAAGCGTAGCATCCAGCTTCTGATTTTCCTCCTCGAAATGAATCCGTTTCTGGTCGCACAGCGGACGAATCATCGCCGCCGTCTCCTCCGCCAGGGTATCATACTGGCAGATTCCCGGCTTCAGACGTAATTCGCCGCTCTCAATTTTGGACATATCCAGCACATCGTTAATGAGATTCAGCAGATAACGGCTGGAAGCACCGATTTTTTCCAGATAATCCCGCATAGCAGCGGGATTATCCACCTCACGTTCCGCCAGCGCCAAAAGTCCCGTGATGGCATTCATCGGTGTCCGCATCTCATGGCTCATCCGGGAGAGGAATTCGCTCTTGGCACTGCTGGCGCGCTCCGCCGTATCTCTGGCACGCTCTAGCTGCTCCTGCTTCCTCTTCTCTGCCTGAACCATATCCTCCACATCGCGTCTGGAAAAAGCAATCAGCCCCGCATCCCTGTCCGCATAAGAAAAGCGGAATTCTTTTCTACGCAGTTTTCCATTGGCCTCCCGCAGAGAAAATTCCACCAGATACTGTTCCTCCTTCTCAAGCTGCTCCACCACGCAGGGAAGCTGAAGCCTTTCAATCAGGTCTTCCAGATTCTCCCCGCAGGCGTATTGCTGCATGAACTGACGGCATTCCTCGTTGTAGTCCGCACACACCAGTTTTGGAAGGGCTGTATCCCGTTTTCCTGCGTAAGAAAACACAAACCCGGATTCTACAAATATAGTGCCAACAAGATCATGCTCATTTTGTATAATGGTGTTTACAATATTTCTGGTGCAGTACTCCTCCGTCACATCGCTCTCATAGAAAAACGAAACAAGATCTCCGGTTTCCGGCCGTTTTAAGACTCTTGCCACTACACGGATGCGCATGGGCGTGTGCTTTCCATTGCTTTTTGCATTGTACTCCACACTGACCGTATTATTTCCCTTCATATACTCCCGGATCAGGTTTGCCGGCTTTAATCTGGCATTCTCCTCCTCGGAGATTCCCTCCACACCCACATAATAATTCCAGCGCTCCCTGTAATCCACCAGATGCTGTGCCTCCTCGGGGACAGGCACCTTTTTCCCGTGAACAATCACTTCCTCCACCACACCTCTGGTGAGATTCGTGCGGCAGGTGGCAATCATGGCTGCCGCTGTTTCCTCCCGGTAACGCACCTCCTCAAAATAGCGCTGCTCAATCTGCTTCTCATTGGAAATATCCCGGCTGGAACAGATGGCACGCAGAGGCTTCCCGTTCTCGTCATTGACCACCGTAAGGATTACAAGCAGCCACACATACTCTTTCTTCTGCGGAGACCAGCTGCGAATCTCCGCACTGACCTGCTTCTCCCCACGCTCAATCCGGCGGTACAGCTCCTTATATTTCTCCAGATCCTCCTCATGAATGGCTTCCAGCCCGCCGTTTACCCCGGGGATTCCACCATGCTCCGGTATCGCTATGGTTTCCCTGCCTATTCCGTATTCCACAATCTCATGGTTCCAAAGATCATAATCCCACACCAGAATATTGTTCTGCGTCAGAGTCTGCAGAAACCGTTTTTCCATTTCCTCCATGCCCTGCTTCGTGTCTGCGTAATTGTCCACTGTCTGTCCCACCTTTTCCTGTCTTCTCCGTCAGAGCCTACATGACATTTTCCTTATACTTTTTCAGTTCCTCGATGTAAAGCTCTCCGATATGGCTGACCTTCGCGCCCTTCCGCTTCACGTAGCCAATGCGCATTTTCTCAGTTTCCAGAAGCGGTATGGCGCAGTAGTCGCTGCCGTTTAATTCCTCGCAGATAATTCCGGAGCAGAGCGTATACGCATTCAACCCCACCATGAGATTTAAAAGCGTGGCACGGTCATTTGCCTTAATCAGCCGCTTATATTCATAGGCGCTTTTCATCTCCTCCGCCAGATAAAGGGAATTCTGTTTCCCCTGGTCAAAGGAAAGACAGGGATAGTCATCCAGCTCCTTCATAGAAATCACCGCCTGCCCTGCCAGCGGATGTCCGGACCAAAGATACACGTAGGTGTCGCAGGCAAACAGTTCCACGAACTCAAGACCATTCTCATTGATAATCTTCGTCATGACCTTCTCATTGAAGTCATTGAGATAGAGCACCCCGATCTCACTCTTAAAGTTTTTCACATTTCCTATTACGTCACTCGTAGTTGTCTCGTGCACAGCAAACTCGTACTGCTCCATCCCCGCCTGCTTCACGGTCTCCACAAACGCTTTCACCGCAAAGGTATAGTGCTGCGTGGATACGCTGAATTTTTCTTTCCGCTTCTTCTCAATATAGCGGGACTGCAGCAGCCCGAACTGTTCACTGACCTGTCTTGCATAGCCTAAGAATTCTTCCCCCTCGGGGGTAATGATAATGCCACGGTTGGAGCGAAGGAAAATCTCCAATCCGATTTCCTGCTCTAAATCCTTCACCGCCTCAGAAAGACTGGGCTGGGAAATGAACAACTGCTTTGCCGCCTCATTCATGGAACCGCAGTCCGCAATGGTAAGCGCATACTTAATCTGTTGTAAAGTCATACCGTACCTCTCCTGTTTTTGCTGTTCTTCATTATAGCAATATCCGGCGAAAAAGGAAATAGAATTTCAACCTGCATTTTCCTATGGCATCAGCTTTCTTCCTCCTCCTCGGGCTCATCCTTTGCCCAGCCGTAGGCATATTTCACAGCTTTATTCCAGCCCTTGCGCTTCACTGCCCGGTCCTCCGGGGACATTTCCGGCGTAAATACCTTTGCAATCTTCTGCTTATCCATCAGGTCTTCCTTGTTCTTCCAATAGCCCACGGCAAGCCCTGCGAGATAGGCAGCTCCCATCGCCGTAGTCTCCACGCACTCAGGACGTTTTACCGGCACATTGATTATGTCCGCCTGGAACTGCATCAGGAAGTTGTTGGCGCTGGCTCCGCCGTCCACCTTTAAGGATGTCAGTTCCATCCCGGCATCCGCACGCATGGCATCAATGACATCACACACCTGAAGCGCTATGGACTCCAGGGTAGCGCGGATAATATGATTCTTATTGGTACCCCGGGTAAGTCCCACAATCGTTCCTCTCGCATACTGATCCCAGTGGGGCGCTCCCAGTCCCGTAAATGCCGGCACCACATAGCAGCCGTGGGTTCCGTGCACCTTATTTGCCATATATTCCGAATCCATGGCGGAATCAATCATACGCATATTGTCCCGGAGCCACTGAATTGCCGCACCTGCCACAAAGATTGATCCCTCCAGTGCATAATTCACCTTACCATCCAGTCCCCACGCAATGGTGGTCACCAGACCGTTCTTGGAAAACACCGGCTTTTCCCCCGTATTCAGCAGTAAAAAACAGCCCGTTCCGTAGGTATTCTTCGCCTCCCCCGCATGGAAGCAGGTCTGCCCGAACAGCGCTGCCTGCTGGTCTCCTGCCGCCCCGGCAATGGGAACTGCGTCCCCCAGGAATGAGGGGTCCGTATAACCGTACACCTGGCTGGACGGAACCGGTGTAGGAAGCATCGACTCCGGAATATCCAGTTCCTTTAAAATATCCGGATCCCAGCAGAGGTCATTGATATTAAACAGCATGGTCCGGGAAGCATTGGAGTAGTCCGTCACATGCACCTCTCCTTTGGTGAACTTCCAGATCAGCCAGGTCTCCACCGTTCCAAACAGAAGCTTTCCTTCCTCCGCCAGCTTCCTTGCGCCCTTCACGTTATCCAGAATCCATTTGATTTTGGTGGCGGAAAAATAAGCATCAATAATCAATCCCGTCTTTTTGCGGTACTCCTCCTCCAGCCCCTTTTTCTTTAAGGCATCCGCAATATCGGAGGTTCTGCGGCACTGCCACACAATCGCATTATAGATGGGTTCCCCCGTCTCCTTATTCCAGACGATTGCCGTCTCCCGCTGATTGGTAATCCCGATTGCCGCAATATCTGCGGCGGTGGCTCCAATCATATTCATTGCCTCCACGGAAACGCCAAGCATGGAGGACCAGATTTCGTTCGCATCGTGCTCCACCCAGCCCGGATTCGGAAAAAACTGCCGGAATTCCTTCTGTGCCATGGAGCAGATTTCCCCTGCCTCATTAAATAAAATACAACGGTTGCTCGTAGTCCCTGCATCCAACGCCATTACATAGTTTGCCATAATACTCCCTCCATCGGTTTCTGTGGAATCCATCCTTCTCCCTGCTCCATTCTTTGTTGCAAAGAAAAAGGAGATAATACAATAAAACCTGACCGCCGCCCCCACAGCGAAAGGTTTTAAAATCATCTCCACTCTCTGATTCCGACCATATTTTGTTAAAAGCTATTTTTATTATACCATACTATCCGAAAAGTGCAACTGATTTTCTGTTACTACTCCATTATACGTTCTGACAGCAACCGCTATTTTGAGTAGACTGCATCATTTCTGGAGAGAAGATACACGCAATACTGATTCATGCTAATCCCCTCCCTCTTAGAGTGTTCCGCAAGAGCTCGATGCAGACTGCGTGGTATTCTCAACTTAAACTGACCGGAATAATCTTCCAAACTGTCCGGCTCATGAATTTCGATTCCGTCCTCGATAGCAGCTTCCAGCCATGCTTTCTTGGCATCCAATGCGTTTGCAACTGCCGACTCTATGGTTTCCCCGCAAGTAATGCAGCCCGGTAATTCCGGATATGAAACTACGAAGCCGCCCTCGTCCATATCTTCAACAATTTCCATGCGGTAATTCAATTTCATATAGTCATTAAGCGTTTTCATCGTTATTCGCCTCGCTTTCCACAATCTGCTTTACCATCTCAACATACACTTTCTTGATAGGCTCATGCTTTGGTATCGTAATCGGCTGACAGCCCGGTTTCCTGAACGTATAATGACTGCTTCCGCCTTTGGGCGCATTCATCTCATATCCAAAGCTTTCCAACACCTTGCGCAACTCATCAAACCGGAGGTCTTTTGATAGTGTACATATTCTTGCTAATAGTTTATCCCATTTTGACACTCTGAATACCTCCTGCTTATATTATATGTGGTGTCACATTTGGTGTCAACCACTTTATTCCCTTGAACTTTCAATTCAGAACAGCGAAAGCTGTTCCCCGGCATATTTATCCACATAGGTGTGCATATAGCAAAATATCCGTTCCTCGTCCGTCTCAATTCCATATTTTCTGCAAAGGCCGTAGAAAGTTTTCTGCAGCTCACTGCCATTTTCACAGGTCAGCTCATAAGCATTGCCGTACTGTCGGATATAAGTCTCCTTCAGCCCCGGAAAATGTTCGTCCAGTTTGCGGTAATAATACTGACGGTCCCCATCCCGCAGCGTAAGCCCGATTCCAAAGGAGAGAATTCCATAGACTCCACGCGCCGCACACGCCTCCACGATACCGGAGATATTTTCCACCGTATCATTAATATAAGGAAGAATCGGCGTCATCCACACCACGGTGGGTATCCCGTTCTCCTGCATGATTTCCAGTACACGCAGCCGCTCACTGGTAGGGCAGACATTTGGCTCCACAAGTTTACATAACGCATCATCCATCGTGGTAATCGTAATCTGCACCACACATTTGGAAGCCGCATTGATTTCCTTCAGCAGATCCAGATCACGCAGAATCCGGCTGGATTTTGTCTGGATTGCCACACCGCAATGGCAGTCCCGAATCACGGTGAGGCACTGTCTGGTCAGTCCCAGCTTCTCCTCCAGGTGCATGTAAGGATCACTCATGGCACCGGTCCCCACCATGCAGGGCTTCCGTTTTCTGCGCAGCTCCTCCTCCAGCAGCCGGGGCGCGTTCACCTTCACCTCAATATCCTCAAACGCATGGTTCATCTGATAGCAGGTGCTCCGCGCATCGCAATAAATGCATCCGTGGCTGCAGCCCCGGTAAATATTCATCCCGTTTTTTGGGGATAGCAGGTGCTTTGCCATAACCTCATGCATCCGTTCTCCGCTCCTTTCTCTGATGCAGACGATTCAGATAAAGTGATCCAGATCCTTTACAGCCTCCTCTGAAGTCATCAAATCCCCTTTAATGCTGACTTTATGGTATTTTTTTGCACTGAGGAATAGAATCTGGAGCTGTTCTTCGTCATTTACCTGATACAGAAAAGCTTTTCGAAAATTCTCTTTTCCCGTATTCGATACCACAACAAATTTCTTTTTAACTTCCAGGTATTTTTTTAACAGCTCCTCGTGCCCCTGAAAGTAACACTGGCTCCGCTCATTGAAAGCAAAATAATTGGAACAGGGGTAATCGCAGTAATTCGGCACAATAAAATATGTCATATCACTGTTTGTGACAGCATCATACATTTCATATACTTTATCACCAGAATAAGGGCATTCTTCCCTGCTCTGAAAGCACTCTAATGCACATTTTCCGCATGGTGTTATGTCTAATTCGGCAAAATTATAGAGCTTCGCCCTTCCATCCGGATACCTGGATAAAATATGCTTTGCAATTTCAAAGCAGTTGCCGTCACGTCTCCCAGAAAAAGTCAGAATGCAAACCTTCGCATCTCTTCCGCTTTTCTCCAAAAAAGTTTCACTCATTGGTATATTCACTTTCCTCCCCATTATCTCTCATGATTTTAACACAAAGAGCCCGCCGTGAAAAGTCTCTCCCCCTCCCTTCTCCCGAAGCCTTGCGTCACAGCAGCTTACTGAATGCCAGCACCAGAAACAGCGTCCCCCCAAGCCACGACAAATCCAGCTCCTTTTTGCTGGCGGCGCGTCTTCCCACAAAGCTACCTGCCCGCACCGCGAAAAAGCACAACAGGAAGTGAAGCAGTACCGTCATCCAGATATTAATGCCCAGAAGCGCCGCCCCAAGACCCCCGAAAAGTCCGTCAAGAGACATGGCAAGCGCGAAAAATATGCCCTCGGATGCGGACATCGTAGAGGACTTGTCTTTGTCCGCCATCACCGGATTGTTGTAGATGCTTAAAATAAAATTCAGTTGGGAAAAAGTAATTTTTACTCGTTTGCACAAAAACTTGTGTTTACGAATATAGGCGCGGATGGCATACTCCGTCAGCTTAAAGGCTCCCACCAGAAAAAGCCCCACAAAACACAGGATATCTGCGTACCTCTCCTTTACGATGCCATCCAGAAACGCTCCTGCCACAAGCGACAAAAACAGCACTCCGCTGCAGACGCCGCTGACACAGAGTGCTGTTTTATTTCCGATTTTTATCTGTTCCGTACCGCATGCCATACTGGCAATAAAAACATCTATGCTGAGTGCAAGAATAAGTATTAAAATCTGCACAGTCTTTTACCCCGGATTATAAGATTCTACCTTATTATATGCGTGGGGACTTGATAGGGTACTGCCGGAAAAGCCTCGCTATCCTTTTACCGCTCCTGCTGCCATTCCGTTCACCATATCCTTTACCAGGAAAAAGTAAAGAAGGACAATCGGCACCGCAATAAAAACGCTTCCGGCTGCAAACCGTGCAAACTCCGTCTCATCCAGGCTCATCAGTCCCACCGCCACAGTGTAGAGGTTCTTCTCCTTCAGCAAAAGCTTCGGCAGAATAAAATCGCTCCAGGGCCAGGTGAAGGAGGTCAGTGCCGTGTAGACAATGATAGGCTTTGACAGCGGCAGATTAATCTTGGTGAACACCTGGAAATTGGTGGCACCATCAATCCGGGCTGCCTCGTCAATCGCCTTGGGAATGGTGTCAAAGAACCCCTTCTGGGTCAGATAACCCATGGGTGCCCCCGCACTGTAGATTAAAATCAGTCCCCACAGCCGGTTAATCAGTCCAAACTGGGTCATCAGAAGATACACCGCAATCATTCCCATAAAGGAGGGAAACATCCCA
>JBJEJC010000155.1:0-6637 GCA_051877675.1 Roseburia sp.
CGTCCACCAGCTTTAATATATATTAGTTTCCTTACATCGTCAGAATAGGATTTACGCTTGATTTTTCCGTTTTTATCTCTCTTTACCATAGACATAGATATTTTATTTTTCCGTATCTCGTCCAGTTCTTCATGCGTCATCCATTTCCACAGAATCTTTTGTGTAAGAGTATCAAAGACATAATAGTTTTTAGTCTGTCCTTCCGCTTTTTTCATTCCTTTTATTGCATCTGCTACAGTAGGGAACTGATAAGCAAGGTTAATATCAGATACTTTCTTTGTTGCTCCTGTGCTTGTGTACCATATATAATAATTTCCATTTGTGATAACGATTGCCATAATAATATAACCTTCTTTCCAATTTAGGACTGCTATATTTCAAGCAGTCCAAACAATTTCTATCTTTCATCAGGGAAACATACTGTTGTTGCGTTGTCTCCGGCATTCTCTGAAATTCTGTTTGTAATAATCCAAATCTTTCCTTTACAAGTCTGATAAGCTGCAAGCAAGTATAAATCATCTGGATATTGTAAAGCATCCTCATTCGATTGTTTATCTTCTTCATCAAGGTTTCCCAATCTTTGACAGCGTACCTCTGCAAACATAAATTCACTTCTACTGCAAATTTTCTATTTTCCTTCATGGCTTCATTGATTCCATTTGTAACAACTAACTTTCCCATATTAAAGAATTTTGAAGTAATCATTATTCATTCCATCCTTTCCTATTAAAATAATCCACACATACAAGCCAATCTATAAAACGGATTTTTTGCAACTCTACGTCTGCGATCAGCTTCATCCCTGGCTTTCTTTTCCAATCTATCCATATATGCAAGCTGATTATCCATTTCTGTATATTCCACCATTTGAGAAGGTGTTAATGCGTTGTATGGTGTTTTTAACTGCCTATCTATAATCTGATTTCCGTCTGTCGTTTCTATGATTCTAAAGTTAAACATAATATTTTCCACCTTTCCAATTATCCTAATAACCTTTGTTCGTCCATCACATCAGCTACAACACTTTTGATTTTTCCAAACTGCTTATATACTCTCTTGGGCTTAATTCCGTTGTTGTCTGCTATCATTTGACTTATAACACCGGTTATAAATTCCATTCCAAATAGAATATGCCACATTAGATTTTAATGTAATATATGGCACATATTCCTGTTGTCTCTTTAATTCTTCTACAAGCAAAATTCCACGTTGCAAATCTATATACTCTTCATCCTTTACCCATACAAGATTTCTGTAGAAGCAATTGTTCCTATCTCTATCAATATGCCAAATTCTATTACAACCTTTTGGCTTTTCAAGAAAATGCTCCGCAACTAATTTATCGGTATAGGTTTCAATCTTATATGATGTTCCACTAAGCGTATAATGTGCATATCCTGTCTTATGCATATAGAAATTGCCACGTAAATTACTTGTCAATCTCCCATAGTTTGAAATCCAATAATTACTTGTGCCTTCCACAATTACAAACACTTCGTCATCTGCAATTAGTTCTACACCCGATTTCTTTGTATCAAGAACACGTTTATCTGCAACTGTTAAATATTCCTTAAATTCCTTTCGTTCCTGTTTTCTCTGTTCTTTCTTACTAATTTTTCTATCTTCAATCATTTGTCCTCCTTTTTTATAAACCAGAGATTCAGAAAAATTGCATAGCAAATAGACCTCGACCACATGTGGTCGAAACATTATAAATCCACTTACACTATTAAATTTTCAAATACCTTTATCGTATCTGGAAACCTGTGCAGAACTGCACCATAGAAATAATCAGACTTACTCTTGAATCTCTAGTGTCGGAAACTTTATTTTACTTCGTGCCGACTGCGAAATATCCTACACTTCAACGAGTTAAATATTTCCCTCGTTAGGCAGTAGTCTCGCCAAATGTCACTTCGATTTTTATTGTATCTTTTTCTTCATCTTGTAATTTAATTCCTATTGCTTCTCTCAGTTTTTTAGGCATATTCCGATAATGCATTTCATCTAACTCTTCCATCGAATATATATTACGACCGTTAGGACATATAATCATTCTTTCATCCTCTCATTTTTTATATTCTGCAAATACTTAATCATTTTGTCACAATCACCGCTTGTAATAACTTTCAAATTCTGTATCACACTCTTACTGAAAATCCTTTACTTTTCAAATACGCAATCGCTGTTTTTAACAGACTACCGTTATTGATAGTTTCGTCCATTGTATCATTCCATACATGGGGTTTATGGCTTACTGACAAGCCGCCATGCAGACCTTCATTCGCCCATGTAGCAACCTGATATCCTGTCACATTTACATAATCGTCCATGCTCTCATAGTCAATATATACAGATGCCACACACTTATTGCCAATCATTTTAGCTTCTGTTTTTACTGCGGATCGTAGAAAATCCTCTGTTCTGCGGTAGCTCTCTGGTGTCCAACCTGTATAGTAGTCATTCAGGAAATAATTTAATGTCTCATCGACTTCATCCGCTAATTGATTTACCAATCCCTTCATCACAGGCTGTAATGCCTTTGCTAATTCGTTCATGTTATTTATGTATTTAGCCATTGTTTAATTCCTCCTCATCTTCTGGCGACTCTGCATCTTCTGGTATGAATCCACCATTTTTAAGATATGTCATTTGCTGTTTTGAAAAAGGTAATTTTTCTAATCCATAAATGCCGTTCTCGATGTTCTCTAATAATTTTTCATTCATTTTGTCATGTAGCGTATTTGTACGTGACATTCTCATTGCTGTATATGGTGGGTTGCCCTCTGCCTTATTACAACATGGTAAAGAATAACATTCACGGGTTTTTACTTCTGGAATAATTGTACCTACTCCTGAAATCTGAACTCTCTCACCTCTCAACAATGCATTTTGAACTTCTTCCATATACATTTTCAGAATATCGTACACATACTCTCTTTTATATATTTTGTTCTTTTTTGCAACACGACCAGCCATCTTATATGGTGATATTCCAATCTTCTTTAATTCTTCCAATCTTTCTGTTTCCCTCCTTTAAATTTTGTCAATAAAATATGTCTTTTAACTGTGTGCTATTTTACAGCTATATAATGCCCCTGTGACGCTCTGTAAGGCTCATACAGCCGTTTTTGTATTATCCTCGTGATTTTCTTTGTATGATAAATTTGAGCACTAAAATAAGCCGTCAGCAATCGCATTTCTACGACTGATAACGACTTATGCAGGTGTTCAAAATACCTTTACTTAATACACTAAATTGTATTCAAATTGCCCTTACATCCTGACCACGATTTTGACCACTATTATTCCGATTTGAAACGGTTTTAAATGGTCTAAAACGGTCATTTTCTAATTATTCAAATTAAAAGAAGCCCGAAAATACGCTATTTTCAAGGCTTCCTTAGAGTGGACCTGACGGGAGTCGAACCCGTGTCCAAAAACCAATCCCCTGTCCTTCTACGAGCATAGCTTATGGATTAACATTCCCTCTGCCGGACTTGCATAAGCACAATTCCGGTTTCAGTAGCTTCATCATACGCCTGCGGGCTCAAAGCTTTGCCCGTATCGTTTCCTACATAGTCGAAGCCTGGGTCCTAAAGTGTAGGTGCTCTAGGTCAGACTGCTGCCATTAGGCAGCGTATGCTAAATTATCTTCAGCGTTTAATTTTAGGTTTGGAATTTAACGCATCCCGTGCGGCTCGCTTCTCCAGCTTCATGATCCCTGTCGAAACCATTACAAGCCCATATATTGATCCAGCTTTCTGCTGCCGGAAATGGCAACAGTCAGCACAGATACCCAATTATTATTACTGCAGATTTCTCACCTTGAAATCCCGTTCTGCTTCCCGGCGCATATCCTTCTTTGCGATATCCTGCCGCTTGTCGTAAAGCTTCTTGCCTCGTGCAAGGGCAATCTCTACCTTCACAAGACTTCCCTTAAAGTATACCTCCACCGGAACCAGTGTATACCCTTTCTCCTTAATCTTGCCAATCAGCTTCCGAATCTCTGACTTGTGCATCAGAAGCTTCTTCGGTCGAAGCGGGTCCTTGTTAAAGATATTCCCCTTCTCATAGGGGCTGATATGCATACCGTAGATAATGACTTCTTCATTCTCAATACGGATGAAAGCTTCCTTGATACTGCACTTACCCATACGCAGAGACTTCACTTCCGTGCCATGCAGCTCAATTCCCGTCTCGATTCGTTCCTCCAGAAAATAATCATGGTAGGCTTTCTTATTATTCGCTATTAACTTTTTGTCGGGACGGCAGTCTTGCTTTGCCATGTCTATTACCTCCGGTCATTGTATTATACTGTATTTTCCTGCATTCCGCAAGCCTCATTTTCATCCCCGGAAGCATCTTCGTGCACAATGCGAAAATCAATGGTGCGCAGCAGCTTATCCGTGCCGGTCACCATGACCTTCACCCGCTGACCAAGCTTATAACGGATGCCGGTAGTTTCTCCCACCAGCTCATAGGTGCGCTCCTCATAATGGAAATAATCGTCTGTCAGGGTGGTGACGTGTACCAGTCCCTCCACCGTATTGGACAGTTCCACATAAAAGCCCCACTCTGTCACGCCGGAAATGACACCCTCATATATCTTACCAATCCGCTCCGACATATATTCCACTTTTTTCGCTTTATCGGTTTCACGCTCCGCCTCGTCTGCACGGCGCTCCATCTCACTGGAGTGCTTTGCCACCTCCGGGAGAATTTTCTCATAATGAGCAATCTTGCTCTCGTTCATCCTGCCCCGCAGGTTGTCCTTGATAATCCGATGAATCTGCAGATCCGGGTAACGGCGGATGGGCGATGTAAAATGACAATAGTAGGATGTTGCCAGGCCAAAATGTCCGGTTCCCATCGTACTGTACTTTGCCTGCTTCATGGAACGCAACGTAAGACGGCTGATTAGCGCCTCCTCCGGTGTTCCCTCAATCTTTGTCAGAAGCTTCTGCAGCTCCTTGGGGTGCACCTCATCCTGCCCGATGTGAATGGTGTAGCCGAAATTATTGATAAATGTTCCCAACTTGCGGATTTTCTCCGTATCCGGGTTGTCATGGGTACGGTACACAAAGGGAAGCTCCTGCCAGAAATAATCCTGTGCCACCGTCTCATTGGCAATCAGCATGAAATCCTCAATAATCTTCGTTGCCACATTCCGCTCGTAGGGCTTAATCTCCACCGGTTTTCCCTTTTCATCCAGAATAATTTTCGTCTCCGGAAAATCAAAATCGATGGAGCCGCGCTTCATCCGTTTCTTGCGCAGAATAGCGGCAAGCTCCTGCATCCGTTCAAATAAGGGCACCAGCTCCTTATATTCTTCTATCTCTGCCTCATCATGGTCCTCTAAGATTTTCTTCACGCTGGTGTAGCTCATCCTGCGGTCCACATTAACCACCGTTTCCGCAATCTTGTGATCCACCACATTTCCTTTTCCGTCAATTGTCATGATACAGCTCAATGCCAAGCGATCCTCCCCGGCATTCAGTGAACAGATTCCATTGGAAAGTCTGTGGGGCAGCATCGGAATCACCCGATCCACCAGGTATACAGAGGTTCCCCGCTGCAATGCTTCCACATCCAGTGCGCTGTGTTCCTGCACATAATTGGTCACATCCGCAATGTGAACACCAAGCCGGTAAAATTCCCCCTCCCTGGTGAGGGTAATGGCATCGTCCAGATCCTTGGCATCCTCCCCATCGATGGTGACCGTCTGCCAGTCTCTCACATCCATCCGCCCTGCCATGTCCGCCGCGCTCACCTCATTCGCCACACGTTCCGCCTGGTTTAATACTTTTTCCGGAAATTCCATGGGCAGTTCATAGGAGCGCACAATGGACAGGATGTCCGTTCCGGGGTCATTGATATGCCCGATAATTTCCGTCACCTTTCCCTCCGGCTTCTTCCTTCCCCCGCCGAAATCGGTGATTTCCACCACTACCTTATGCCCGGTCACTGCTCCCTTGGAACGCTCCTGGGGAATAAAAATATCACTGCCAAATCTGGGATTGTCCGGCACGGCAAACCCGAAGGTTTTACTTTTCTCATAGGTACAGACAATCTTACCGGCTCCCCGGGCAATAATCTTTGTGACCGTTCCCTCCCGACGTTTCCCCCTGCCGCCATGTTCTCCGTTTTCCGCCGTGAGCAGAACCTGTACCGTATCTGTGTGAAATGCACCGTTCACCTGGGATTCCGGGATAAAAATGTCCTCATCCTCCCCCTCCACGGTGACAAACCCAAAGCCTCTCGGATGGGCAGCAAATACTCCCGTTTTCAATCTGCCCTGGGATTTGCTGTATTTTCCCTTAGAGGAAACCTCAATTTTCCCCTCTGCCATGAGGGCGTCAAGTACCTCCATAAGCTCCCCTCTCTGGGATTTCGGTATATTAAGTACAACGGCAATCTCCTTTGCCTTCATGGGAACATACAATTCATCGCAGATAAAACGGTATATGTTCTCCATGCGTTCCGTTAAAATCTCTTTCTTCATACTTCCTCCAGTAAAATAACGCGCACAAGCGGCGCAAACACTTCATCCTGCAGGAATTTCCCAAAGATAAAAAAGAGTCCTGCTCCGCAGGATTCTCCGCCTGCGGCGGGTTGCGTCAGCAACATCTACCAT
>JBJEJC010000156.1:0-6634 GCA_051877675.1 Roseburia sp.
TATTCCAGGAAACCTACAACTCTGATAAGTATGAAACACTTCACCTGGCAGGACACAAGCGGATTTTCCCCTATCGTATCAATGCACAGGAGCGGGCATTGAGAGGAGGTATGCGCGGAGTGGGCTTTGCAGCGCTGTTGGGACTGGATGATTTCCGGAAGGATGCCTTTGCAACCGGGATGCATGCGTATCTGCTTCAGCGGAAATATCCCCATGCAGAGATTGCTTTTTCCTGCCCAAGGCTTCGCCCAATCATCAATAACGACAAGATCAACCCCATGGATGTACATGAAGCCCAGCTCGTGCAGGTTGTGACGGCGTACCGGCTGTTTATGCCCTTTGCCAGCATCACCATTTCCACCAGGGAGTGTGAGCGGGTGCGCAATAATATGGTAAATATTGCTGCCACCAAGATTTCCGCCGGAGTCAGCACCGGAATCGGAAGCCATGTGGAGGAGATTGAGGATAAAGGCGATGAACAGTTTGAAATTTCCGACGGACGTACTGTGGATGAGGTCTATCAGGACCTGCTGGCATGGAACCTGCAGCCGGTGATGAATGATTACATTTATGTATAAAAGTGATGAGAAGATGGATAGAAAACGAATTTATGCAGTGACAAACCGCACGCTCTGTGACCGTCCCTTTTTAGAACAGATAGAGCGGGTATGTGTCTTTGGACCGGCAGCGCTGATTCTCAGGGAAAAGGATCTGCCTGTGCCGGAATACCGGGAACTGGCGGAGCAGGTGATGGCCCTTTGCAAAGCATATGGAGTGGAATGCATTCTGCATACCTATGACAAGGTGGCGCTGGAACTGGAAAACCCATTTCTGCATGTGCCACTGTCCAAACTGCGTGAAATGAGCGCTGATAAGAAAGCATGTTTCCGGCGGCTGGGCTGTTCGGTTCATTCGGTGGAGGAGGCATTGGAAGCCCGCAACCTGGGGGCAGCCTATCTTACGGCGGGACACATTTATGCCACCGACTGCAAGAAGGGAGTGCCTCCCCGGGGGACTTCCTTTCTGCGTGAGGTCTGTGATGCGGTGGATATTCCGGTGTATGCCATTGGCGGAATCCGGCAGGATGGCACACAATGGAAAGAAATTTTAAGCTGTGGGGCAGCCGGAGGCTGTATCATGTCGGGAATGATGAAACTTTGAAAGTGGTAAATTGTGAAATTTACCACTTCTTTTTATTGCACCGATTCAAAGAATCTGTTATACTTAGTCGGATAGTAAATGGAGGAATGAAATGTCACAGGCAGTTATCATAAAGAGCAACAAATATGGCATTCACCTGATTTTAGACAAGGACATGCCCTTTCGGGAACTGTTGGATGCCATCATTGCGAAGTTCAAGGAATCAGAGAAGTTTTTCAAGGATGCGCGGGTCGGAATTTCTTTTGAGGGAAGAAGGCTTTCCACCGAGGAAGAACAGAAGATTATCGAGGCGGTGACAGAGAATACCTCGATTGAGATTTTGTGTGTTGTGGACAGAGATCCGGAGCATGAAGAACAGGTCAGAAAGCAGCTTGAGGCATATCAGGCTAGTCTGCAGCAGCCTTATGCGGATGCAGGAACCCAGTTTTACCGTGGTACGCTGCGGTCCGGGCAGAGCATAAGGAGTGAATCCGGTATTGTGGTAGTCGGTGATGTGAATCCGGGAGCAACCGTTTCAGCCAGCGGCAGCATTGTGGTGTTGGGTGCGGTGAAGGGCAATGTCTATGCAGGAATTGGCGGAGACGACAGTGCCTTTATTGCAGCAATGGATTTGGAGCCGATTCAGATTGGAATTGGAAGTGTTCTGGCAAAGAGTCCGGACAAGACCTTTGGAAAGAAGATGTTCCGCAAAAAGCCAAAGGAACCTACGGGAAATTTTCAGATTGCATACTGCAGAGAGGGAACAATCTGTATTGAACCCATGACAAGAGAATCATTGAATGATATATAACAGCAGGAGGAATGGATAAAATGAGTGAAGTAATCGTAATTACATCCGGTAAGGGCGGCGTTGGTAAGACTACCACGACAGCCAATGTAGGTACCGGTCTGGCACAGCTGAATAAGAAAGTGGTACTGATTGATACGGATATCGGACTGCGTAACCTGGATGTGGTTATGGGTTTGGAGAACCGTATTGTATACAATCTTGTGGATGTGGTAGAGGGAAATTGCAAGCTGAGACAGGCGTTGATTAAGGATAAGAAATATCCGGAATTATATCTGCTGCCGTCCGCGCAGACCAGAGATAAGACAGCAGTGACCCCGGAGCAGATGACGGCGTTGATTGATGAACTCCGGGAGGAGTTTGATTATATTCTGCTGGACTGTCCCGCAGGAATCGAGCAGGGCTTTAAGAATGCCATTGCCGGAGCGGATCGTGCGCTGGTGGTAACCACACCGGAGGTTTCCGCAATCCGTGATGCAGACCGCATTATTGGTCTGCTGGAGGCAAACGAGATGAAGAAGATTGACCTCATCGTAAACCGTCTGCGTATGGATATGGTGAAGCGTGGGGATATGATGAATGTGGCGGATGTGTGCGATATTCTGGCAGTTCATCTGATTGGTGCCGTGCCGGATGACGAGCATATTGTTATTTCAACGAATCAGGGTGAGCCGCTGGTTGGCTCAAACTGTCTGGCAGGACAGGCATATGCCAATATCTGTCATCGGATTCTGGGAGAGGAAGTACCGTTCCTGGATCTGGAGGGAAAGACCGGTGTGTTCTCAAAGCTGAAAGATTTGTTCAAGAAGAATTAGGAGGAGCATCCCATGGGATTGATGGATTTATTCAAGAAAAAAAGTTCCGGTGATGTGGCAAAGGATCGGTTAAAGCTTTTGCTTGTATCTGACCGTGCCAGTTGCTCACCTGAGATTATGGAACAGATAAAAAACGATATTATTCAGGTGATTTCCAAATATATGGAGATTGATGCGGAGGGGCTGGATATTCAGATTACACAGACGGAGTCCGAGGCCAATAACGGTACGGTTCCGGCATTGTTTGCGAATATCCCGATCCGCGATATGAAGCACGGCAAATAGGTGCTGCATATAATATAGAAGAATAAAGATAAGTCATGGCAAAAACGCCCTCCTGCAAACGCGCAGGATGGCATTTTTACTTTACAGGGAATTTTAAGGAGACAAAATGGCATCACAGAATGAAACACCTTCCGCCAACCGCATCCACATCGGTGTGTTTGGCAGAACAAACAGTGGAAAATCATCGTTTATCAATGCATTTACGGGGCAGCAGGTATCCATTGTTGCGGATGTGGCAGGGACTACCACAGACCCGGTTTACAAGGCAATGGAGATTCTTCCATTAGGTCCCTGCGTAATCATAGATACCGCCGGGTTTGACGATACCAGTGAACTGGGGGAGCGCCGGATGGAGAAAACCAGACTGGCAGCGGAGAAAACAGAGCTCGGCATCATCCTTTTTTCGGGAGAGGAGATGACGGAGGAGCTGCAATGGTATCGTTTCTTAAAGGAACGTCATGTACCGGTGCTTCCGGTGGTGAGCAAGGCAGATGTGAGAAGAAATTCCCAAAGTATGATAGATAAAATTAAACGGGAGACGGGGCAGGATGCGCTGCTGATTTCTGCCTGCACCGGCGAGGGAATGGGACAGGTAAAGGAGGCGCTGGTGCGTCTTTTGCCGGAAAATTACGGTTCCCGGCAGATTACCGGAGATCTGGTAGGGGAGGATGACCTGGTGCTTCTTGTCATGCCCCAGGATATTCAGGCACCCAAGGGACGGCTGATTCTGCCCCAGGTACAGACGCTGCGGGAACTGCTGGATAAAAAGTGCATGGTCATGAGTGTTACCACGGATAAGCTGGTCTCCGTTCTGGACAGGCTTACCGAACCGCCCAAGCTGATTATCACGGACTCACAGGTGTTTGGATACGTGTATCAACATAAGCCGGCGGAGAGTATGCTGACTTCTTTTTCGGTGCTGTTTGCGGCATATAAAGGGGATCTTCCTTATTATATGGAAGGCGCAAAACAGATTGATGCCCTGCGGGAGGATTCTAAGGTACTGATTGCGGAGTGCTGCACCCATGCGCCACTTTCGGAGGATATCGGCAGGGAGAAAATCCCACGGATGCTGCGGAAACGTGTGGGGGAGGGGCTTACGGTGGAGCTGGTAAGCGGAACGGATTTCCCGGAGGATTTAAGCGGCTATGATCTGATCATCCAGTGTGGAGCCTGTATGTTCAACCGCCAGTATGTGCTGTCGCGGATCGGACGGGCGAAGGAACAGCAGATTCCCATGACCAATTATGGTGTCACAATTGCACACCTGACCGGAATTTTAGACCAGGTAACAACTCCATAGGAATAAAATGGCGGCTGCTGCACCGGAGATTTTGGTGTAGCAGCCGCCATTTCGCTCAAAAATAAATAAAGTATAAATTTTACTTTTGGTATTGACAAAGAAATAGGCTGGTGATATCTTAAGTACATGGATATTAGCACTCCACAATAATGAGTGCTAACAGCCGAAACGGAAACATAGGTTTCCGGGATAGTAACTGCATGAGAATCAGCGAAGCAGGAGCGATGGAATGGAAGAAGTGGAATTAGACGACCGAAAGACCAAAATTTTAAATGCGATTATCCGCAACTATCTGGACACCGGGGAACCGGTGGGATCTCGGACGATTTCCAAGTACACGGATTTGAATTTAAGCTCTGCCACAATCCGTAATGAGATGGCAGACTTAGAGGAGATGGGGTACATCGTACAGCCTCACACTTCGGCGGGACGGATTCCTTCCGACAAGGGATACCGCTTTTATGTGGACCACCTGATGGTGGAAAAGGAGCGGGAGGTTGACGAAATGAAGAGTTTCGTCATCGAGCACACCGAGAAGATGGAGCAGGTACTGGAACAGGTGGCGAAGCTGCTTGCCAACAATACCAATTATGCCACCATGGTGACGGCGCCCAGCTACCACCGCAACAAGGTGAAATTCATCCAGCTTTCCAATGTGGATGACGAACAGATTCTGGCAGTGATTGTGACCGAGGGAAATCTGGTAAAGAACAAGATTATTCCGGTATCGGAACCCATTGATAATGAGACAATGCTGAAGCTGAACCTTCTGTTGAACTCCAACCTCAACGGACTGGCACTTCAGGACATCAATCTCGGAACCATTGCCAAGCTGAAGGAACAGGCAGGCATTCACAGCGATATCATCAGCAATGTGCTGGATACCGTGGCGGAGACTATGGGGCAGGATGAGGATATCCGCATCTATACCAGCGGAACTACGAATTTCTTCAAATATCCGGAACTGAGTGATTCGGAGAAGGCAAGTGAACTGATTTCAGCCTTTGAAGAGAAGCATCAGCTGGCAAGCCTGGTGACAGAGAAGCTGCTGGATGAAGAAAATACAGGAATTCAGGTTTATATCGGCAATGAAAGCTCGATTCAGACCATGAAGGACTGCAGCGTGGTGACAGCCACCTATGAATTAGGAGAGGGTATCCGGGGAACGATAGGAATCGTGGGACCCAAGCGTATGGATTACGAGAAGGTTATGGATAATCTGAAAACATTGAAAAATTCGCTGGACGGCATTTTAGATAAGTCCAGAGATCAGACATAGGAAAGGCGGTTTATAATGGCAGATAACAGAGAACAATCATCAGAAGAGATTTTAGAAGAAGAAAGCCCGGAAACGGCAGCAGAGGAAACAGATTCTTCCGATGTAGGGCCGGAGGAAACATCCGAACAGGAGACTTCCGAAGGAGAAGACACTTCTGCAGAGGAGACTTCTACAGAGGAAGCAGAGACATCGAAGGAAGCGACGGAAGAGAAGAAGGGCTTCTTCAAGAAGAAAAAGGATAAGAAGGACGAACAGATCGAGGAACTGAATGATAAGCTGAAACGCCAGATGGCAGAGTTCGATAACTTCCGTAAGCGTACCGAGAAGGAAAAAACACAGATGTACGATATGGGAGCAAAGAGTATCGTAGAGAAGTTCCTTCCTGTCATCGATAATTTCGAGCGCGGTCTTGCGGCTGTGCCGGAGGAGAAAAAGGAAGATGCTTTTGTAACCGGAATGGATAAGGTTTATAAGCAGATGCTTACGGAACTGGAATCCATCGGAGTGAAACCCATCGAAGCGGTGGGACAGGAATTTAACCCGGATTTCCACAATGCAGTGATGCAGGTGGAGAGTGAGGAGTATGAATCCGGTGTGGTGGCACAGGAACTGCAGAAGGGTTACACCTATAAGGATTCTGTGGTCAGACACAGTATGGTGGCAGTCGTATCTTAGCCACAGCATTTTCAAGACGTCATGAAAATCTGCAAATGGATTTTTATGTTTTATAAATTAGTTTACACATTTCATTTTGAATGAGGAGGAATAAATCATGGGAAAGATCATTGGTATTGACTTAGGAACCACAAACAGTTGTGTATCCGTCATGGAAGGTGGAAAACCCACCGTTATCGCAAACCAGGAAGGTGCAAGAACCACACCGTCTATCGTGGCATTCACAAAGACAGGTGAGCGTCTGGTAGGTGAGCCTGCAAAGCGTCAGGCAGTCACCAACGCAGAGAAGACCATCTCTTCTATTAAGAGACATATGGGAACCGATTACA
>JBJEJC010000157.1:0-6603 GCA_051877675.1 Roseburia sp.
GCCCGTTCCCGCATTCCCACTTGGAAACTGTCTTTTCACTGATTCCTAATCTTGCAGCAATGTCTTTTTGCAAAAAACCGCGTTCTTTTCTGCGCTCTGCAATAAAGTTACCTATCTTAATTTGATTCATTTTTTATCTCCCTTCATACTGTCAAGTGGTATTGTTACTACTTCAAATAATAATATAATTTGACAATATGAATTGGAACCCACGCTCCGTAGGATGTAAATTGCTAATCACGGTGTATACGCTTCCGTTTGTTCCAAGATTATCAGAAAACAATCATACATTTTCCATATCATACCTGTTCCACCTGCCTTTTGGCAAGTAGTTTCATTTGGGGATTAAGAAAAGGGCGGAAGCCGCACGAAGAAATACCGGGTATTTTTCGTGCGGCTTCCGCCCTTTTTGTATCAGACTTTATTTTTTCCGAAAGAAGATGATTCCCAGTGCAACGACCGCAATAACGGCAATTACAATGAGGACAACCACAACCGGATTCATGCCGGAAGTGTTGTCGGAAACAGTCTCACCGGAGGTCTCTGTGGAAGAGAGGTCTGCGTTCTCAGAGGATGCATCTGCGTCCCCGGAGGAAACGGAATCCACCGGTTTATCGCTTTTCACAAGAACCATGGCAGAAATCGGCTCTACCGTAGCGGTTCCGGCGATGGTGGAGAGCGCTTCCGTACCTGCGGCATCGGCGTTGATGCATACATCCCATGCGCCCTCCGGTAAAGCTACCGTGGTCTCGGCGTTGTTGGGGTTAAAAATGACAAATAAGCCATCGGAGACTTCTCCGCCGGCACCGCCGTTTATCTCAAAGGCCAGTACATTGGCATCCAGTCCTTCTACAGAGGTTATATTGGCATCCACGTCCTCGGCAGTGGTGAGCCGCAGCGCAGCATGGGCTTTGCGGAATGCAATTAATCCCTTGTAGTATTCAAATACCTTCTGGTATTCTTCCTCATTTAAAGTATCCCACTTTAAGCTGTTGACGGAATCCGGGGAATTGTAGCTGTTCTCCACAAAACCGCCGTTGGAGTCCGTCTTGGTGCGGAGCATTTCCTCGCCTGCCTGCAGGAACGGAATACCCTCTGCGGTGAAATAGATGGCTGCCGCCAGATTATTCATACGGATGCGGTCTGCGCGGCTGGCGCTTGGCGTAGAACGGGAAATACGGTCCATCAGGGTCATATTGTCATGGCAGGAGGTATAGTTGATACTCTGTGCCGGGGTAGTGCACCAGCCGGTGGCACGACCTAAGAAGCAGTCTCTGATGGTACTCTCCAGACCGGAAGCCCCCGATACATAACCCAGCTCGGTGGTGGAGAACACGCTTCCCTTTAATGCGTCTCTTAAGGTATCGCTGAAAAATGCGAATTCCGGCACCTCGGTGGAGTTGGTCTGTGTGGTCATGGTGTAACCCTCTTTGGTCACGTCGGTGCTCATGGTCCAGCCTTCGCCGTAGAAAATGATATCCGGGTGGGTTGCGTGAACCTCTGCCACGACTTCATTGATGGTTTCTGTGTCGATAAGTCCTACCAGATCGAAACGGAAGCCGTCAATGTGATATTCGTCCGCCCAGTATTTCACGGAATCCACAATATACTTTTTCACCATGGAGCGCTCAGATGCGGTATCATTGCCGCAGCCGGAGCCGCTGGAATATTTGCCGTCCTCGCTCACGCGGGAGAAATAACCCGGTACAATCTGGTTAAAGCAGAAATCGGTGGCATTGTATACATGGTTGTATACCACATCCATAACCACGCTGATCTGGTTGTCATGCAGTGCTTTTACCATCTGCTTCATCTCTGACACCCGGACCTCGCCGTGATAGGGGTCGGTGGAGTAGGATCCTTCCGGTACATTGAAGTTTACCGGATCATAGCCCCAGTTGAACTGTGCGGTGTCAAGCTTTGTCTCGTCCACAGAACCGTAGTCGTAGACAGGCAGCAGATGAAGATGGGTGATGCCCAGCTCCTTAATGTGGTCAAGACCTGTGGAAATGCCGGATTCCGTGGTGGTTCCGGTTTCGGTAAGCCCTAAGAATTTGCCGGTATTGGTGATGCCGGAGCTGGAATCTGCGGAAAGGTCGCGCACATGCAGCTCATAGATGATGGCATCGTTGTAGGTTTTCCCTGCATTGGGATTGCTGTCGGTATCCCATCCATCCGGGTTGGTGGAGGAGAGGTCAATGACCATGGCACGTTTTCCGTTTACTCCGGTCGTGCGGGCATAGGGGTCGCAGGCTTCATTTTCTGCGCCGCCCACGGATACCAGATAGGTATAGTAGGTGCCGTTTAAATCCCCTTCCTTTGTGGCAACCCAGGTGCCGTTTACGTCGGCAGTCATGGGAATTTCTTCGATGAGATCATCGGTGTCCGGTGTGCCGGAAGCGTAGAGCTTTACGGTGACAGCGTCTGCCGTAGGAGCCCATACGCGGAATGTGGTCTGCTCCGGTGTCCAGACAGCGCCCAGATCATCACCGGTGTATGTGTATTCGGTTTCAAATTTTTCGGTAGAATAAATAATTGGCATAATGACTTTATACTCGTTTCCTTCATATGATATGGTGTAGTTTTTGGTGGCGGCAAGAGCCTGCCCCAGTGTGACAGTGTAGGTGAATTTTCCGGCTTCGGAAACCTCCGTAATCGGGACGGTTCCCTCATCTCCCTGCACGGAAAAAATCTGGCTTAAATCGCCTTCAATTTCACCGGTCATGCTGACTGTAATCGTTGTTTCACCGTCGTAGCGTGCGGTGGTGAGCTTAGTGCCGGTAACGGCATCATCGCCGTATTCCTTGGTGTAGCCCTCCACACCGGACTCCACATAGATATGTACGGTACCGGAAACCATTTCCGAAATGTCGATAAACTGATCGGCGTCAAAGTCCTTGGTCCAGTCGGCTGTGCGGACAATAAAGCCCACGGAGGTGGTGCCGGGAGTAATCACCTTGGTGGCAACCATTTCGCCGTCCTCCTCTGCAAACTCAAAGGCAGCGCCGTCCTTTCCCTCCTCCCACAGCCAGACATCCCAGCCGTCGTAGGCTCCGTCCGCCCGGTGATAGTGCAGCTTTAATGTAAGATCCTCCGCCGCCTTTACCGCCACTGCGTTTTGCAGCGCGAAAAAGAGGGTCAGAAGAAGCATACACAGGCTCAGAATGACTGGCTTTGCCAGCAGCAATGTTTTGTTTCTTTGTTTCATTGTAATTTTCTTCCCCTTTCTTTACCATGGTTAGATTGAAATCTGGTAAAATTGTAGCACCAAATAAATAAAAAATAAATACTTTTTGTTAAAAATTTTGCAAAAATCGAAAAAAAACGAAAATATTTAAATGAGCGACAAAGGAAAATCGTGAAAAAAAGGAAAACGGGAGCAAATAACCGCATGCAGCAGGTTTTTATTTCATAATATGGTGGTAAGCGATACGGATGTGGAGAGGTTCATGACAGAAAAAACATACCGGAAATTAGAGGCAGATTGGGGGGGGATCCGGATTGTGCTGGAATTTCCCGGGCAGTCAGAGAATACGGACACGATGAAACAGGAAGTGAGAATGCTTCTTGCGGATGCATTGCAGGAACAGCTTAAGAAGCATTTCGGACCCGGGAAAGAGCATTGCTCTGGCAGCAGTGAGATATTTTCCGTCGGGGGGAAAGGGGAGGAACTTTGATGAAGCGGGTGAGAATGCTGCTCCGTGTCAGTTCGAACCAGCAGTTGGAAGCGGACGGGGATTTGTCGGTACAGAGACAGCTTGTAAAGGAATACGCAGAAAGTCACAGTGACTGGGTACTGGATGAAAAAGAATACTTCGAGGGAAGCAACAGCGGTTATAAAAATCCGGTGGCAGACCGGGATGTCCTGCAGGAAGCATTGCAGGATGCCGGAAAGCGGGAATATGACATTCTGGTAGCCTATAAGGATGACCGTGTGGGACGCAGAATGTGGGAAATCGGGGCATACGTCATGACCTTAAAGAGTAACGGTGTGGATATTTATACGGTAAAGGATGGGTGTATCTCCCCGGAGACGGATGACATTATGGGACAGATGATGCTGGCGCTCCGGTACGGAAATGCGCAGAAAAGCAGTGCGGATACGGGGATGCGCGTCAAGGATACGGCGCAGAAGCTGGTGCAGAAAGGAAAATTCATGGGTGGTGCCGCACCATATGGCTATCGGCTTGAGTTATCCGGAGAAATCAGTAAACATGGACGGGCATTGCACCATCTCGTTATTGTACAGGAAGAGGCAGAGGTGGTCAGATATATCTACCGGCTTTCGCTGAACAGAGAATACGGCTCCGGGAAAATTGCAAAGCTGCTGAATGAAGAGGAACGTTACCGGGCTTTGGCACCCAATGATATATGGAAAAGCGGAACCGTTACAAGCATTCTTACCAACCCTGTGTATGCAGGATATGTCGCTTACAAACGAAGGGAACGTATCCATGGCAAATATCACAGGCTGGATGGCAACGACTGGATTAAGGCTTTGGTCCCGGATGAGCGTATACGGATCATTGACGAAGATACCTGGAACAGAACCCAGGATAAACGGAAAGGCAGATCGGACAAATACAGGAGGGATTCGCAGCAAAAAAATATAATAAGGAAGAGTAACGGAACGTTAGCACTGATAGACGTTGTTTATTGCGGATATTGCGGAGAGAAACTTACGAACGGAACCAGATACAATTACTGGACAATAAAAGGCACCGGGGAAAGGAGAGCCCGAAAAATTCCCATGTACCGCTGCCGGTCGGCAGAGGACGATGCATCCCATAATAAGTCCGGGCAGTTTCGCGCAGACCGGTTGGAAAAAATAGTATATGAGTATCTGGGTGAATACATAAGCTGCCTTCAGGAGAAGGAGGATATCCGAAGGGAAATCAGAGCGATCCTGGATAAAGAGGATCAGGCAATGGAGGCAGAAATCAGGAAGCAGTACCGGGAACTGGAACGGACGATATGTGGAATAGGGGTTATGCAGAGCCACATCCCGGAAGCCATGACAGGCAATTACACGTTGAGTGTGGAAGAACTTGCAAATGCAATACATGCACAACAGGAAAGGGAGCAGGCACAAAGACAACGGATAAGAGAAAAAGAAAAGATACGAAAGGAAATGGCTGAAAACAATGGTGCATGGGAAGAACTGCAAACCGGACTTCCCACATGGAAGCAGGTCTTTGAGGAAGCCGATTGCCATATACAGCGTGTGCTTGTAAACAAGCTGATTGAGCGGATAGATATTACACAGGAACTCATTGTTATCCGTTTCAAAATCAACCTGAAGGATTGTTGCCTCAACCCCGAATGAAGGGTGATTCCGGGGTACCGGAATAAGGGCTATGATTTTACCATCACGTCCTCCACGGCCTATGACCAGAAATTTATGTACGGAAGAAACGTGTTCCAGAGCATTTCGGATGTGGTGGATGAGATGTTCCAGAATTATCTGTCCAGACCCAGCGTGCGTCAGCCAATCCTGACCCAGTACTGTGACGGGCAGCGGGTGACCTGCAGCAACTGGCTGAGCCAGTGGGGCAGTAAATATCTGGGAGACCAGAACTACAGCGCCATTGAGATTCTGCGCTATTATTATGGAAATAACATGTATATCAACACAGCGGAGGAAGTATCCGGTATCCCGGCTTCCTGGCCGAGAGTGGACCTCACCATCGGCTCCACCGGCGATAAGGTGCGGCAGATTCAGGAGCAGCTGGCACGGATTTCCCAGTCCTATCCTGCCATTCCCACGGTGACGCCGGATGGAATCTACGGACCGGCGACCCGGGCTGCAGTGGAAAAGTTTCAGGAGGTCTTCGGACTTCCGGTGACGGGGGTCATCGATTACCAGACCTGGTATAAGATTTCCGAAATCTATGTGGCAGTGACCCGGATTGCGGAATTGAGCTAAAGCTGGAAATTGTCCCATGAGTGTGATATGATAGGTAAAATAATGCCGGGCTTTTTCAGATGGCAGCAGGCGTTTTGAAACGGAGGATACATGGGCAATTACAAAATGGTGATCCAGTACGACGGTACCCGTTACAGGGGCTGGCAGTCGCTCGGAGACACGGACATGACGATACAGGGCAAAATTGAACGGGTGCTCTCGGCAATGGCAGACCACCCGGTGGAAATCATCGGTTCCGGCAGAACAGATGCGGGGGTACACGCATTGGGACAGGTGGCGAATTTTCATCTGGAGGGGGAATGGGAAACAGGAGAGATATTATCTTATGTAAACCGCTATCTGCCGGAGGATATTGCCCTGCTGCAGGTGGAGCAGGTGCCGGAGCGTTTCCACAGCCGTTACAATGCCCGCAGAAAAACCTATCTTTACCGGATTCATACGGGAGAGGTACGGGATGTTTTTTCCAGGAAATATGTCTATGAGTACCCTGGAACGCTTGATGTAAAGCGGATGGAGCAGGCGGCAAGGCTTTTGGAGGGAACCCATGATTTCATGGCGTTCTGCGGAAGTAAGCGGAAGAAAAAGTCCACTGTCCGGACGATTTATGAAATCCGCTTGCAGGAGAAGCCGGGGGAGCTGGATATTTTTTATACCGGGGACGGCTTTCTACAAAACAT
>JBJEJC010000158.1:0-32692 GCA_051877675.1 Roseburia sp.
AATGCTGATGCCGACGCCGTCAGGGCAATGGTGGCAAGCATCAGCACCCGGGAATACCCGGTAAGTCTCAGATAAAGCAGCCCACCCTCCGCCATTCCCTTCAGACAGCCCGCAATACGCCTGTCTGTCACCGGCTCCGTCACTGCCGCCGCCAGCTTATAGAAAAAGGTCAGACAGGCAAGCTTTGCCATGGGAACAAGTCCAAGCGCCAGAAGAATCAGAACCGCTGCCACCCCCACGCAGTTTTTCAGCACAATGCCAGACCCCACAAGCAATTCGCTGACCGCACTGACCGCATTTCCCACGCCCGGGATTAAGGAGGCCGCCCGGGTCACTGCCCCCGAAGCAAGCCGGTCCTTTGCGGGTGCAATGAGATTCTGCACCACATTTAAACCCAGCACTGCCATTGCCGTTATTTTCATCCCCCAGCAGATTACACCGTGCAGCAGTTCCGAAAGATTACGAAACTTTTCTTCCTCAAAAAAATGATTCAAAAGCTCAAACAACACATAAACCTGAATCATCGGCAGCAGAATCTGCACGAACAGCCACTGTACCAGATATATCACAAAAAACGCCAGCTGATAGAATCCCGTCACGCCTGCCACGCCGGAGGAAAACACCATGGTAAGGCAAAAGGTGGGAACCAGAGTTTCCATAAATTCCACGCTTCGGTTCAGCGTATCCTCCACAATACCCTCAAAATTTACAAAGGATTTCAGCAAAAGCACTGTCAGTACACAGTACACCAGCACAAAACACAGGTCAGACACATAGGCAGACTGAAAGGCACCGGCAAAGTTCTTTAACAGTGAGAAACCGATTGCCAGCAGTGCAATCTCCACAAGAAGCGTCCTGTTTTGGGAAATTTCCAGAAACAGCGAGTCCAGAATCCATTGTCCAAGCAGGGAATAATCCGCCCCCAGAATGCCCTCCGTAAGCAGGGACTCCACCACATCCGAAAAGGATATCTCTTCCTCCTGCTCCTCTAAGAACAGATCCAGCTCCGAGAAATCCACCTGGTTGAAAAGCTCCGTCAGATACTCCTCCGATTCCTCTCCGCACTCTGCGCCGTAGGAAGCCATACTGCCGCCTATGCATCCCCAGACAAAAAGCAGCAGGAAAATCGCCCGTCGAACACACTTTTTTCTCATAAAAATTTCCCCAGCACGTCCAGAAATGCCGTGAGCACCGGCAGGCTTACCACCAGAATCGACAGCTTGGCAAACAGCTCAATCTGACCGCCAATGGCACTGTAGCCCGCATCCTTGCACACATTCACGGCAAACTCCGCCGCGTAGGTG
Organism: Roseburia sp.; assembly: GCA_051877675.1. Classification (GTDB taxonomy): domain Bacteria; phylum Bacillota; class Clostridia; order Lachnospirales; family Lachnospiraceae; genus Roseburia. The sequence continues at coordinate 1,305 of JBJEJC010000158.1, forward strand.
ATTCCCACCATTTTAAGAATGAGGGCAAGGTACTTGCTGTCCACAGAAATCATCCCTCCCAGCTTTCCGGCAAACGCAAGCACCGTCTCCACCTTCGTCAGTATATATATAAAGATACAGATGCAGACTGCCAGACTGATAAAGGCACTGTACTCTCCCCGCTCCTTTTTCAGCATCATCGCCAGAAGCACCCCGGCAATTCCCAGAATTCCGATTTTTAATATATCCATCTTTTTCCTCCCGCCGTCACAGGGCAAACAGCGACTGCATGGTTTCAAACAGTTCATAAATATACGGAACAATCCAGAATAATACAATAATGAGTCCTGCCAGACTTGTGAGAAAAGCATGCTCCTCCCTGCCGCTGTGCTTTAAGACCTGGCTGATTACCGTCACCAGAATTCCCACAGCCGCAATTTTAAAAATCAAATTTACACTCATACCCTTCCCCCTTCCGTCATAGCAGCAGAATCACCAGCATCATTCCGCCAAAAATACTGACGGTCTGATACACCTTCCGCTTCTCCTTCTGTTCCCTGCGCACAATTTCAATCTGGAAGTCCAGCCTCTCCAGATACAGCGCAAGCCGTCTCCGGTTGTCCTCCACCCGTTTTCCGAAAAAGGCACTGCCCGCCTCCGCCACAATCGCCAGTTCCTCCCTCGTGATTCCCAGTAAATTCCCCTTTTCCCAAAAGCTGCTGTTCCAGATTCCCGCACCGCTCTCCGCCCCCTTCTCACTCAGCGCCTCTGCAATGTCCTCACAGATTGTCCGAAGTTCGGGTACATCCCCCGCCTCCCGCAGGATTTCTTCCATTGGAAGCAGGGAAGAACGCATTTCCTGCTCTAACTCCACGAAAAGTCTGCGGATGGCATACAGCATTTCCAGATGTACGTCCAGTTCTCTGCGCAGGCAAAAAGCAATCCCCACTCCTGCGCCCAAAATGAGAATGCTCCCCAGAACCTTCAGCATACCCACTCCAGTCTCTCGTCATAAACCGTAAATTTCCGCTCGCCGTCTGTCCCGCGGTCAATGAAGATGTAACGGGTGAACAGTTTCTTTTCCAGCCAGTGGTTAAAATACGGTTTTTCCTTTAACTCCAGAATATTTCCGGCATGCACGGTTCCAAGAATCCTGCTTCCGGCATACACCGCCTCCTCCACCATCCGGCAGTCCTCCATACCGCCCAGCTCATCAACCGCCAGCACCTGAGGCGACATGGAACGGATGAGCATACGCATTCCCAGTGCCTTAGGACAACCATCCAGCACGTCCGTGCGAGGTCCCAGGTCATTCTGCGGCACTCCAAGATGGCACGCCGCTATTTCGGAGCGCTCATCCACCACGCATACCCGCTTCCCCGCCATTCCGGCAGTCCCCTGGGAAATCAGACGGATGCAATCCCGCAGGCATGTGGTTTTCCCTGCCCCCGGCTTTGAGAAAATCAAAGTATTACAGATATCGTTTTCTTTTTTTATGTAGGGAAAAAGTGCCGTAGCGCAGCCTTTTTTTTCATGGGCAATACGGATATTTAAAAAAGAAATGTGATGCATACCCGCAATTCTGCCTTCCTCCATGGCAGCCTGTCCCGCCACGCCGATGCGGTGTCCTCCCTGCACAGTGATATACCCCTGGCAAAGTTCCTCCTGATATGCATACAGCGAATAACTGCTGATGTACCCCAGCATCTCGGCAATATCCTTTGCCGTACTGCGGTAGGCTTCTTTTTGCCAGTCAAGCCCCGGCATGTCCTGCCGCAGAACCACATTTCCCGACTGATAAAAAAGATGTGCACTTCCGGCTGCATAAATAAATTCCATTGGTTGTCCTATCCGGATACGGATTTCTTCCAGATCCTCCTGAAAGGAAAGCTCCTTAAGCCCCTCCCGAAGATGGATTGGAAACAGATATTCCAGATCATACATAAAATCCTCCTTTCCACAATTGCCCATGACTAATTGTATGAAAGGAGGATTATTTTATGACTTTTTCATTTTAAGATTCTTCGGTAGAATTTTCCTCTTCGACAGCTTCCGTTTCCTCGGTGTCCTCTGCCGTAAGCTCATCCAGCGTCCTGCTGCAGCCCGTTGCCGCCGTAGCATTTACGAGATACAGGGTTGTACTGTCATCCCGCATCATGTAATACCCGGATGTGATGGCATTCTTTGTTCCCACAGAGAGGGTTACAGTCCCCTCTGCCGTTGTTATCGTAATCACGTTGGAGGGTTCATCCAGACCATACTCCGACAGTTCCCCATACTCCGACAGGGAATCTGTAGCCGTGATGGAGGTCACTTTCGAAAGCATGGTTTCCAGCGCACTTTCGTCCAGGTTAAGGTTCGTATCGCCGTCATACTGCCATGCATCACCGTTTTTTGTAAAGGAAAGCTTTTCCCCATCCAGCATATAGGAAAATGCGGTAACGTCTTCCACCGCAAGGTCCGTGACAGAGACGGTTTCCGCCTCTGCCGCCGCAGCCTCCTTCTCCGACTGTTTATCATTGTATACACGGATACCCGCATATACGCCAACCAACACCAGCAGGACAATTCCGAGAATCAGTAGCTGTTTTTTCTGTTTTTCCATTATTTCTTTCTCCTTACTGTCCAGATAATGATTCCTGCCAGAAGCAGTACGACGGGAAGTACAACTGCCACTACAAGACCTCCGATAATCGTATGAATGGAGGTGATGGTTATGGTACTGAATTCATAGTCTTTTACCGGAATCACACTGGTAGCTGCTCCTGCATCTCCCACCAGCTCAGACAAAATATCCGTAAACATACTCACATTAGCTCCGGATACAATCTGGTCCGCAGCATCGGTAAGCATTGCACAGCTTCCTAATACGATCATCTGCATGGTTCCATCCTCTGTGGATTTCTCCGCTGCAAGTGCCAGTACAAAGGGTCCTGCGATATCTCCGTCCTCCAGTTCCGTGGTGGTGGCGCTGGCGCTGTTTGTCTTGGATACTGCCGCCTCCGCAGTGGTTAAGAGCTCCGTATAAGTGACATCCTCTGAATCCGCCGCATAGCTTAAGCCCTCCGCATAGGGTGCAAAGATATACTTTCCGCTGACGGAGCCTGTATAGGAGCTGCTCGCCACATTAGGCAGCAGATAAAACGGATTATTGTTGTAGAAATAATTCCTGTCATTTTCCACTACGATTCCGTCCACCCGCTGGATTCCGTAAGCAGACAGCACCCGGTTGAAATTGGTCAGCTCCTTGTAGTCATACTCCGTGACAATGATGGCCTTTCCGCCTTTTTCCAGATAATCAATGACCTTATCCGCATCATCCTGCGAGAAATCACTGGTCGGACAGTTGATGACAATCGCCGCCGCATCCTCCGGCACACCGTCCTCCTTTAATAAAGTCAGCTCAGACAGGGTAATGTTGGATTTCTCCACTGCCTCGGAAAAGCCGCCGGAAAGCTGCTGCTCTCCGTGTCCGGTTATCTCATAAATCACCGGAAGCTCCGATGCATCCATGGTGACATACTGGATGGCGCTGGTAATCTGTCCCTCTGCGTCATAACCGGTCACGCTGCTGGAATACGTGGTATAATCGAATTCATACTCATACAGGTCATTATAGCCTACGACTCTGGAACGTTCTCCGGACACCACAATTAAGCTGCCCGAAGTGGGTGTGCTGTCTGTATACTGCTGATAGAAATCCGGGTAAAGATTCGGATTTTTGTAAGTCACCTTCACATGGGAGGAAAGATCCTCATAACGCTTCAGCGTCTCACCGACGGTGGTATCGGCGCCGTCCTCGGAGGACAAGACATAAATGTCCACATCCTGATCCAGAAGCTTCAGATACTCCTTCGTCTCATCCGTCAAGGAATACAGCTTTGTGGAGGTAGCATCGATGGATGTCACTGTGGAAGGCAGTTCTGCAACCACCAGATTCACCACTACAGCCACCGCGAAGGCAATGACAATGGAGCCGATACTGAAAACACCGGTCCCGATTCTTTTCGCACTAAAACAGTATCTGCGCTTCTGAATTGCCTGGCATGCCAGAAACAGGCACAGACCGATGATTGTTACATAATAGACAACCCCGGTGACATCCAGACAGCCGTTCATGAAATTCGTGAGCGGTGTATAGAGATCATAACAGTTCAAAATCGTGGTAAGCAAATTGCCGGATTCGGAAATCAGACCGGTAATTCCGTTCATCATGTAACCGAGAAAAAGCACCGCAAAGGTCAATACCGCCGCAATAACCTGGCTCTCCGTCAATGTGGAGATTAATAGTCCGATGGCGATAAATGCCGCTCCGTACAGCCAGAAGCCCAGAATTGCCACGTAGCTCTCCCCAAGAGGCACAGAACCGTAAATAGAGAGAATGAGCGGCGTCAGGGCAATCACAAGAATATCAACGGTATATACCGTAAGCATAGCCAGGTACTTGCCAAGAACAATCTTCCCCAGCGGCACCGGTGCAGTCAGAATCAACTGGTCTGTCTTGCTGTGCCGGTCCTCCGCCATACTGCGCATCGTTAAAATCGGAACGGCAATCAGCATGATAAAGGCAATTGCCTGCAGGGAATAGGAAATGTAAGGATACCCAATCCGCAGATTATAGGCAAAGAAGTACAGACCGTACAATGCCAGAATTGCCGCGATGAACAGCCATCCAATCACATTATGAAAATATGCTTTGATTTCTCTTTTCCATATTGCAATCATGCCTTTGTACCTCCCTTCTTCTCTTCCCCTGCGGTAAGCTCTAAGAACACGTCCTCTAAGGATTTCGATGCCGGACGCATCTCAAGAATCGGCATATGATTCTCTGCACAGACCGTAAACAATTCTTCCCGGACATCTGCATCCTTCTTCGCGGTCACATGTACCAGTGTATTTCCAGCGTTTTCCTCGTCGGTCTCCGGCTGCGGGCACTCGCAGCTCTCCACTCCGGGAACGGAAAGGAAACGGCTCTTTACCAGATTCCTGTCTGCCTTTACCAAAAGCTCCAGCTCCTGTGCTCCCGTCATGCGTCCCAGCAGATTCTCTGTGGAATCACTTGCCACCAGCCTTCCCTTGGAAATGATGAATACATGATCACACACCGCAGAAATCTCTGACAGAATATGGGAACTTAAGATAATGGTATGCTTCTTTCCCAGCTCCCGAATCAGGTCACGGATTTCGATAATCTGCTTCGGGTCCAATCCCACCGTTGGCTCGTCAAGAATAATGGTCTCCGGATACCCCAGTACCGCCTGGGCAAAACCAACCCTCTGCCGGTAGCCCTTGGACAGGTTGCGGATCATTCTTCCCGCCACATCCTTTGTTCTGGTAATCTCCATTGCTTCCTCCACATATTTACTGCGAAGGCTCTTTTCCAACTGCTTTAATTCTGCCACAAAATCCAGATATTCCTTTACCGTCATATCCATATAAAGCGGCGGAAGTTCCGGCAGATAACCCACACATTTTTTTGCCTCCTCAGGGTGGGTAAAAATATCAAATCCGTTAATTTTTACCTCCCCGGATGTTGCCCCCAGATAACCGGTGATGATATTCATGGTGGTAGATTTTCCTGCTCCGTTTGGTCCAAGAAAACCATAAATCTTCCCCTGCTCCACCGTCAGCGAAAGATCATCCACAGCCACGTGATCACCGTATTTTTTCACCAGATGACTGATCTCAATCACAGCTGTTCCTCCTTTTTGCTGTCTCATTTTTTTCCAAAAATAAGGTTACGTGATGAATGTGTCCAAAAAGGGATTATTCTGTGATAATTCTGTGAAAAAAAAGCGGGCAAACCGCCCGCTAGAAACAAACTCCATATTCTTTTAGCTGCTCTACTGCCGCCTCATAGGTTGTGAAGTGGATTCCCCGGATACCAAACCTCGCTGCTCCGTCAAGATTCACCTGCCTGTCATCCAGGAAAATACAAGATGCTGCATCCAGTCCGTAGCGTGTCAGCAGTTCCTCATAAATCTCCGGCTCCGGTTTGACGCTATGTGTCTGAAAAGAAAACACCGCCCCGTCCACATCCTCCAGAAAAGAAAGTGCCTCTCTGCTATGAGCATAGGTGCGTCTTGCATAGTTGGAAAGAATGTATACATGATATCCGGCTGCCTTCATAGCTCTAATCCAGGGTCTGCTGTAATCATACTGCTTTACAGGCAGCCCCACATTATCCCAGAACAGACGAATCTCACGCTCATAGGCAGGTGCTTTTCCAAGGAATGATTCCAGCAGTTCTTCATCCGTTAATGTGCTTCTGTCATATTCATCCCAGTCCGAAGATTCCACGGTGGCCGCCGCCACTGCCCGCAAAGTATCTTCATCAAATCCCAGCCGGCGGAACGCCAGATCGCAATCCCACTCCACCAGAACCTTTCCCACATCTAAAATAATATTTTTTATCATACGACTCCTCTTTAAAAAGGGGCTGATGCATTACGCCTCAGCCCCTGCCAATTATTTACGGTAAATAATATCGTCACGTCCCGGTCCGTTGGAAACCATGGTAATCGGATAGCCAATCTGCTCCTCGATAAACTCCACATACTTTCTGCAGTTTTCCGGCAAATCCTCATATTTCTTAATGCCGCGGATATCACACTTCCAACCCGGAAGCGTCTTTAATACCGGTTTTGCCTTCTCGAGCTTAGAGGTAACCGGGAAATCCGTTGTCACCTCTCCGTCAATCTCGTAGCCGACACATACCGGAATCTCATCCAGATAGCCCAGCACATCCAGCACCGTAAATGCCACATCAGTGGTTCCCTGCAGACGGCAGCCATACTTACTTGCCACACAGTCAAACCAGCCCATACGTCTCGGACGGCCTGTGGTGGCACCAAACTCTCCGCCATCGCCTCCGCGTCTCCGCAATTCGTCTGCCTCGTCACCAAAAATCTCGCTGACAAAAGCGCCTGCTCCTACCGCAGAGGAATATGCCTTGCAAACCGTCACAATCTGTTTAATCTCATACGGCGGAATGCCGGCTCCAATCGCACCGTAAGCGGCAAGTGTGGAAGAAGATGTTACCATCGGATAAATTCCATGATCCGGATCCTTTAAAGTACCAAGCTGTCCCTCTAATAGAATCGTCTTCCCCTCTTTGATTGCCTGGTCCAGATAAACGGAAACATCGCATACATAGGGCGCCACCATATCGCGGTACTCATGCAGGGTATTCAAAAGCTCTGTCTGGTCAATCGCCGGTTTGTGATACAGATGTTCAAACAGAACGTTCTTAATCTCACATACTCTCTCGACCTTTTCCTTAAGCAGCTCCTCGTCAAACAGCTCATTGACCTGGAAACCAATCTTCGCGTATTTATCGGAATAAAATGGTGCAATACCTGACTTGGTGGAGCCAAAGGACTTTCCGCCCAGTCTCTCCTCCTCATACTGGTCCAGCAGAATGTGATAGGGCATCACAATCTGTGCGCGGTCTGATACCAGAATCTTCGGCTTTGGAACATCCCTGTCCACGATGGACTGGATTTCCTTGAACAGAAGCGGAATATTGAGTGCAACGCCGTTTCCGATAATACTGGTGGTATGACCATAAAATACACCGGATGGAAGCGTGTGAAGTGCAAACTTACCATAGTCATTTACGATGGTATGACCAGCATTTGCGCCTCCCTGAAAACGCACGATAATATCAGCTTCCTTAGCAAGCATATCTGTAATCTTGCCCTTTCCCTCATCGCCCCAGTTCGCTCCAACTACTGCTTTTACCATTTTGTTCATCCTCCTAGTTTTTGTCCTACGCTCCGGCATTCTGCCGCCGTCACGCATTTCTCACATTACTTCATGATTATACATGATACTTAGTCATAAGTAAAATTAATATTCATTATATTTGATATAATTGTTTATTATATCATTATACTGCTTTCCACAAATAATCCAGAAATTTCGCTGCAGCGGCAGACAGCGGAACCCGCTCATCCGATACAATACAGAACTGGCGCGCCGGAATCTCCTCCTGAAACTGCAACAGAAACAATTCGCCTCCCTGCAGATACTCCTGGGCAAAATCCGACACCACACTGGCAATTCCCAGATTGCGGACTGCAAACTGAACCAGCATATCACTGGTGGGCAGTTCAAATTCCGGCTTCACCTGGACGCCCCGTTCTTTCAGAAACTGCTCTACATAATACCGGGTAGAGGTACTTCCCTCCAGGCACATCACCGGATACTGCTCCAGCTCACGATAATCCAGAACCCGGTTTCGCAGTTGCTCAAAACGTTTTCCGGCTACAAACACATCCCGGATTTCCCGGACCGGAAGAACCCGCAGTTCTTTTTTTCCGTTCACAGGTGTACTGACAATTCCAAAATCTATGGTTCCGTCCGCCAGATGTTTCAAGGTCTCCGGTGTCGGAGCATTGGTGACCCTGACACGAATCTTCGGATACTGTTCATGAAACCGCTCCAGATAAGGCAGCAGATAAAATTTCAGTGTCATATCGCTGGCTCCGATGCAGATTTCTCCTTCCTCCAGATTCATCATCTCCGCAAGTTTCCGCTCTCCTGCAAGAAGAGTCTCATAGCCCCGTTCCACATAGGAAAAGAGCATCTCTCCCTCCTTGGTAAGCCGAACTCCCTTGGAAGTGCGCACAAAGAGCGCACAATTTAACTCATGTTCCAAATGCTTTACTGCCTGGCTCACCGCGGGCTGGGAAATCGAAAGGTGTTCTGCCGCCAGCGTTACACTCTGATATTTTGCCACATAATAAAATATTTTATAATATTCCAGATTAATGTCCATTTTCCAGCTCCGGAAGCTTCCGCGAACATGCCACCGCCAGCGATCCGGGGCCGATGTGGCAGGATACACTTAACGACAACGGGTCCATATGGATATCCATTCCGGGAAATGCCTCCTGTACCTCTGCCTTAAACGCCTCGGCATCCTCTCTGTTGTGCGTATAAGCTACCTCCAGATACATATGCTCGCCGGAGGGATCGTGAAACCGGTTTGCGAAATCATTTTTCATAGCCTCTATCATAATGCTCTTTGCCTGTTTTACTGTCCGCGCCTTGGCAAATGCATCCAGCTTTTCTCCCTGAATCTGCAGCACCGGCTTCAATTTAAGCAATGTTCCAAGCGCCGCCGCTGCCGGTGTGATTCTTCCGCCCTTTTTCAGATAATACAGCGTATCCACCATGATATAAATAGACGACTCAAATTTGTCGCGCTCTAATATCTCCTTAATCTCCGCTGCACTTCTGCCCTGGTCAGCCAGTGCTTTTGCATCCAACACAGACTGGCGCTGGGTCACAGAAATTCTCTGGTTATTCACCACCTGCACCCTTCCGTCATAATCCGCAGAAAGCATGATGGCGGTCTCACAGGAACCGCTCAGACCAGAAGACATGGGAATGTGAACCACTTCATCATATTCCTCCAGCAATTTATCCCAGGTGTCCGTCACATTGCCCACCAGAGGCATAGACGTGGAAATATCTACTTTTTCGGAAAGCATCCGGTAAAATTCATCCTGTTCCAAATCAATATCTTCATACAGAGTCTTTTCCCCTGCAAAAAACGGCATAGGCAGAACGGTTACCCCTAACTCCTGTGCCTGTGCCTGTGTAATTCCGCTATTGCTGTCTGATACGACTGCTACTTTACTCATGGAATGAAATCCTCCCCTGTTTTGTTACTGACGCATTATGCCAGACTGACACGCTTCGTCAAATTAGGTGTTTCCCATTATAACACAGTTTTCCCGATTCTTCCACAAAAAAATAAGGCTGCCTTCCTGCAGCCTTATTTTTCCTGCTCTCACTCATTGGACGCAAGCTTTTTCATTTTCTCGGAAATCTCATAAATCTCATCCAGTACACCATTTAATTCCTTCAGAGAATCCATACTTTCATCACATACCGTTAAACTGCTCTCTGAGGAAGCTGCAACCTCCTCGCTGGTGGCAGAAAGATTTGTGATGCTGTCGTTAATCTGGGTGTTGGATTCCAGAATACTTCCTACCTTATCCGTCAGACTGATTACAGAGCTATGTAAGGTCTCCACATTTTCTTCAATAAAATCAAACTTGCTTCCGGTAACCTCAATCATCTCACTCTGACGTTCTGAAGTTTCCGCAGACTTCTGCATATTAACAGATGCCTCCTCCGCGTTTACGGTAAGTTTCTCAATAATCTCTGTAATTTTTCCGGTGGACTCCTTTGTTTCCTCCGAGAGCTTACGGATTTCATCAGCAACTACCGCAAAGCCCTTTCCAGCCTCCCCTGCCCGCGCCGCCTCGATGGAGGCATTCAGTGCAAGAAGATTGGTCTGGTCTGAAATATTTAAAATCGTTCCGATGATCACCTCGACCTCTTTGATACGGTCGTTTAACTCCTGCGTGGTTGTTCTGGTAGCAAGGTTGATCTCCGACGTAGACACTGCCTGTTCCTTTAATTCCTGTACCAGCTTCGCTCCTTCACGGATGGCATCCTTGGAAGCCTCGGAAGCCTTCTTCATATCCTCGGTCTCCGCCTCTGCCTCCTCAAGATAACTCTGAATTGCATTCGCCATGGTGGTCTGGTGTTCGATATTCTCTGCGGTCAGCTTCACGCTGGAGGCAATCTCCTCCACCGCACTGTGGCTGGTATTCATAGTCTCGGTCAATACCTCTGCCTTCTGGCGCGCCACGTCAAACTTCGCCGCCAACTGCTCAGACATCTGAATGATTTCAAACGCAGCTTTCTCGCTGGCATCCATCTGGTCTGTGATGAGATTCATCTTTTCTTCATTATGTCTGCTCTGGGTCTTTACCACAATCCATGCCACCGCGCAGCTTGTAAGCGCGAAAATCGTCTCAATCACCACTTCATTTGCCAGTTGCGGACTCTTAACACAGTTCATCACACAGCAAATCAGATTCAGTGCACCTGCCACCACTGCACCACGCATTGTATAGGTTACATCCATATACAGCATGACAAGAAGCATAATCGGGTACATCATCGCATACATTGCCGGATTCGTATTCATAAACATTACGATGGCATACGCTATGATTAAGCAGATAAAACAGATGTGCTCAAATTTCGTCTCCGCCTTGTACTTCACATAACCGACGATCACCACTGCCAGCAGAACTGCATCCACAACCACCCGGAATATCAGCCACGTCTTATTCGTTTCGGCTCCAAGCAAGGATAGAACATTAACCGCCTCCAGAACTCCGATAATAACTGCTCCGAGGACTCCCGCCAGCCGGTTTTTCTCCATTCTCTGTTTCTTCTCTACTTCCATATTGCATCCTCCCGCCTTTTGCATCTAGTACTTTTCGCTTATTTCCTATTTTTTACAGTAGCACTACATTCTGCAATTTGCAAGTTTTTTTTACAATTCAAAAGACAAAAGGCAAAGTATCGACAAATTTTTTTCTGATTTACCGTCTTAAAATTTCAGTTCTCCTCCGCCTGCTGGTAGCTTGCAGCATAGAAGTATTCCTGGGAATTAAGCTGTACCTCCTTCCCCTGACGCCTGAAATAATTGCCGTCCTTCCGCAGTTCCCGTGCCTTCACATTGTCCCGCAGTATAATATTAAAGATGGAAATAATCCGCTCCCTCACGTCCGCATCAAGGATTGGCACAGCAACCTCCACCCGCTTTGTGGTGTTACGGGTCATAAAGTCTGCGGAAGAAATATAGATGCTGCATTCCTCCGAATCCGGCTTTCCGAAAATATAAATGCGGGAATGTTCCAGATACCGCCCCACAACACTGATTACATTTATCGTATCTGTAAAGCCCGGCACCCCCGGAATCAGACAACAGATACCCCGGATTATCATATCAATTTTAACACCTGCCTGGGACGCCTCAATAAGCTTATCGATGATGACCTTGTCCGTAAGTGCGTTCATTTTGAGACCAATATAGCCCTCTCCTCCCGCCTTTGCCTTTTCAATCTCTCCATCAATCATGGAAAGTACCTTATCCTGCAGGCATTTTGGTGCAACCAGAAGATACTCGGATTTTTCCACGAGTTGGGCAAGACACAGGGAATGGAATACCTCCGCCACCTCCTCGCCGATACGTTCATCCGCCGTCATCAACGACAGATCTGTGTAAAGCTTTGCTGTCTTCTCATTATAATTTCCCGTTCCAATCTGATTGATATGGTGAATACCGTCTTCCTCCTTGTAGGTAATCTGACAGAGCTTACTGTGCACCTTGATATGATCAAGTCCATAGATAATACGACACCCTGCTTCCTCCAGCCGCCTCGACCATTCAATGTTATTTTCCTCGTCAAACCGGGCACGCAGTTCCACCAGCACGACAACCTCTTTTCCATTCTCAGCAGCGTCTATCAGAGCTTCCACAATCTGAGAATTTTTTGCCACACGGTACAGTGTCATACGTATCGATACAACCCTCGGGTCTCTCCCTGCTTCCGACAGCAGGCGCAGAAACGGTTTCATGCTCTCGTAGGGGTAGGATAAAAGCTTATCCTTTTCCCGGATCTGATCCATAACAGGTCTACAATTGTCAAACTGTGCGGAATGCTGCGGAATCCGTTTTTCATAAAACAACTCCCTGTTTTCCCGCATCGCGTCCTGGATTTTGAAAAGGAAGGACAGCTCCAACGGTGCCTCCGAGAAGAAAACCTGTTCCGGAAACAGTCCTAGCTCTGAACGCAGCCGCTCAATCACCGTATCGTCCAATACTCTGGAATGCTCCAGTTTCACCGGACACAGCTTTCTTCTGGTTCGTATCAGTTTTTCCATGGAATCCCGGTAATCCATGTCCTCATCGTAAAAGGCTTCGTCCACATCGATATCCGCATTGCGGATGATGCGGATTAAGGACTTGCTTTTGATGACATAGCGTTCAAATACCCTGGGAAGGAAATGCAGAATCAGCTCTTCCACCAGAATATAGCGGTTCTTTGCAGACGGCACTGCCACCAGCCGCTCAAATACCTCGTTGCTGCAGGGAATAATCCCTAACTTATCCTTATTCTTAGTTCCAAGCACGACCACCGCATAGATTTCCTTATTTTTCAGAAACGGGAACGGCTGCTTTTTGCTGATGACCTGCGGAGAAAGCAAAGGCAGCAACGATTCCATAAAGTAATTCTCCAGATATGACGCATCCTCCGGCAGCATGGAGGAAAAATTCAAAAGCTCCACGCCCTGTTCTTCCTTAAGCTGCTCCATATAGGTACGATAGATATGGTCTTTTCGCTCGGAAATCATTTTCACGCTCTCGAATATGGCATTTAACTGTTCACGGCTGGTCATCCCGGTCTTGTTGTCCCGCGCTGCCTTATCCACCAGCATCTGGTCAAAAAGTGTTCCTACGCGCACCATAAAAAACTCGTCCAGATTGCTCTGGAAAATAGATAAAAAAGACATCCGCTCGCAGAGAGGCACTGACAAATCTGCTGCCTCCTCCAGCACCCGCTCATTGAATTTCAGCCAGGACAGTTCCCGGTTCGCATAGTATCTTCCCTGTTTCTTCTCCATGATTTATCCTCCTATAATCTGCGGATTGCATCCGCTGCCAGCGCTGAACGCTCACTTTCATCTGCCGTCAGTGTAATCTGGCAGCAGAACGGACTTCCCTTCATATATTCCGCCGCATAGGACAGTCCGTTTGTCCGCTCGTCAAGAAATGTATTGTCAATCTGGTTCGGATCCCCCAATATTATAATTTTTGTTCCTTTTCCTGCCCGCGTAATAATTCCCTTCATCTGACTCGGTGTCATGTTCTGCGCCTCGTCCACAATCAGATAGGTGTTGACAAAGGAGCGCCCGCGGATAAAGTTCATTGCCTCTGTCTGGATAATGCCACGGGCAAAGATTTCATCTATTTTCCCTTTAAGTTCCGCTTCGTCCCGATAGCGCTCCTCCTCGTCAGAATCAATAATCTGCTCCAGATTATCAATAATAGGGCGCATTAACGGAGAAATTTTCTCCTGTTCGTCTCCCGGTAAGAAGCCGATGTCACTGTCGAACTGCGCATTCGGACGTGTTACAAGAATTTTGCGGTATTCACCGGTGGGATTATTCCAGAGGCGCTCAAGTCCCACTGCCAACGAGTAAAAGGTCTTTGCCGTACCTGCCATCCCCTTTACAATTACGAGCGGTATCTTCTCTGCCGGCTGCATCAGTGCTTCCTGCAGAAAATACTGCCCGGCATTGCGCGGAGTAACCCCATAGGGTTTCGATTTCCGGTATTCCAGTGGGACAATCCGTTCTCCCTCTACTCTCCCAAGATGCGTCTTTTTTACGGACTGGTCCGCACGCAGGATAACAAACTCATTTTCCACCAGCTCCGGCTGATAAGCCGTCTGCTCCTCGTCTATTAGATAGACGTATTTTTTGTTCACCCCTTTTTTCTTAAAATCTTTAAATTTTTCTTCGGAAACATAACATTCGGTTCTCCCTGTATACTGCTCTTTTGGCACCTGTTCGGTGGTAAAATCCTCCGCTGCAATCCCAAGAACGTCCGCTTTAATCCGCATGACCACATCCTTGGTGACCAGAATAATCTGCTCTCCTGCCTGGGCATGTCCCTTACAGACCCGCAGAATCCGGTTGTCCATTTTGTCACTTAAAAGCTCCTCCGGCAGACTTACATCCGTACAGTTCATTTCAATCTTGAGTACACCACCGTTTCGCATCCGTATACCCGAGAGAAGATCTCCCTGTGCGCGGTAACGTTCAATATTACGGATTGCCTCTCTGGCACTGGCCCCCCTGTCCCCTTCCGCCTTCTTCAGTCCGTCCAGTTCCTCCATCACCACCATGGGAATCAGAACATTGTTGTCCTCAAAGCAGTCTATCGCATAGGGTGCGTGAATTAATACGTTTGTATCAATTACATACGTCTTCGTCATAATGCCTCCTCCTGCATCTTTTCAATTTTTTTGCGCAACTCAAGCATCTGATTGTCAACCCCCGCAATAACATCGGAATAATTCCGCGTCTCGCGCCCCACATTTTCAATCTGCCCGGCGCTCTTTTTATAGCACATCTGGTTATCCAGCTCTGCCCAGTAATCCATGGCAAAGGAACGAATCTGCACCTCTACCCGTATGTCATCCGTTCGGTTCAAATAGGTAACCGGAACACTCACAATCAGATGTATACTCTGATACCCGCTCTTTTTGGGATTCTTCACATAGTCCTTTTCTTTCAGCACAGTGATATCCGACTGCCTTCGCAGGGCATCCGCCACCTGATAGATATCATCACAGAAATAACAGACCGCACGTATTCCCGCAATGTCATTCAGCGTATTTACCGCATTCTCAAAGGTTACATCCCTCTTTTTACGCTCCAGCTTCTTGATAATGCTGTCCGTTGTCTTAATGCGGGAAGACATATTGCGAATCAGCACACGTCCCTTCTGCTCCGAAAGATCCGCATTAATCAGCCGCAGTCTTGCCATCAATACATCAATTGCACAGGCATACCGCAGAGAAACCATGGGACGTTCCAGTTTCTCCCGCATTTTTTTCTCCGCCTGCCTGCGTGGCGGCTTTCTTAATGCCTTTTTCATCTCTGTTATCTCCGATTTTTCCTCCACCTTCACCGATTCCTTCTCCGCCAAATCTACACCCCCAATTTCTCACCGGAAATCTTTCCCTGCACTTCAAACAGAAAAAATCCTACAGCAAACATCATGGCAATTACGACCACACCAGCCTTTGAAGTGTCAAATATCTGTGTTGTAACCCCCATCAGCATAGTGCCCATAAAAGAAGCACCCTTTCCAAAAATATCAAATACACCAAAATACTCGGAAGATTTTTCTTTGGGAATAATTTTTGCAAAGTAGGAACGGGACAATGCCTGAATTGCTCCCTGGAACACACCGACAAAGGTTGCCAGCATCCAGAATTTCCAGGCGGAATCCAGCCCCAGTGCATAAACAGCGACAAAAAAATATGCCACGATGCAGCCAGCAATCAGTCTGCGTGCTTCAAAGCGCTTTGTGAGCTTTCCGAACAGAATCGCACAGGGAAACGCCACAAGCTGCGTCAGAAGCAACGCCATAAGAAGGCTGGTATCACTGATGCCCACATCTTTTCCATAAGAGGTCGCCATCTCGATGATGGTGTATACGCCATCGATGTAAAAGAAAAAAGCAAGCAGAAAAAACAGCACCTTTTTATCTTTTTTCAATTCTCCGAATATGTGTCCCAGACGCCAAAAGGCACCCCGAATGTTCCCTTCCGTATTTTCCACATAATAGATCTGTTTGTAATTCTTAAGCAAGGGAATCGTCACAAGCCCCCACCATGCAGCATTGATACAAAATGCAAGCATCATTGCCACTGTGCCTGAAATTCCCAATTGCCCGGAGCAGTTGACCAGTACAAGGCTCCCGATAAACGGTACACAGCTTCCGATATAGCCCCAGGCATAACCTCTGGAAGAAATCTCATCCATCCGCTCGTCGGTTGTCACATCCACCAGCATAGAATCGTAAAAAATCAGGCTTCCAGAAAGTCCCACCTTCGCCACCACAAAAATTCCAAGGAAGAAAAGCCAGGTTCGCGGAACTGCCAGTCCTGCGCAGCCCAGTACACCCATCATCACAAAAAAAGTGAACAGCGGCTTCTTATGGTTCCTGTTGTCCGCCACGGCCCCGAGAATCGGTCCCAACACTGCCACGATAATTGTAGAAATCGAAATTGCATAGCTGAGATAGGCGGTGGAATCAGAGGCAGAAATCCCCTGTGCCGATGCCATGTTTTTAAAATATATAGGAATGATGGTTGAAACCAGCAGCACAAAGGCAGAGTTTCCCACATCATAGAGAATCCAGTATTTTTCCAGCTTTTTTGTTTTATCTTTCATAATAACCTCATTTATCCTTTATTTACTCTGAACACCCGATGCGTATTCTCTGGTCTGCGCCCTCCGGTTCTGCTCCGCCTCTTCCAAAAATAAAAATATCTGTGTATAGTACCGCACCCGTGTCTCATACCACGCATTGAAAATCTCATGCTTTGCCTCCGGGATATCAATATATGTGGTATGCTTCGTGCGCGCTGCAAATTTCCGCTGGGCGCCATTTTCCACCATGTGGTCCCTCCCCGCAGAGAACAGAAGAACCGGAATGTTAATTTTTTCGGTATTCTTCCTGCGCAGGGCACGCCTGGACGCAATCAGTCCCGCCCGAACCCACTGGTAGCTTCCGCCGTAGGTCTGATATGCCGGATTATGCAGACGTTTTTCAAATATGTAGCGGTAACGGCACTCTGAGATACAACTGCTGTCCCGGAAATTCGGCACCGCAGAAAACCCGCTCTGTCCCGGTGCGTAGCTACTCCCCCTTCCGCGCAGGATTCCCCACTCTGCAGCCAGTCTTGCCACAGGTTTCGGATATTTCCCGGTCTTCATGGAAAGCATCGGGGAAGATAGCACTGCCGCCGTAAAAAATTCAGGATGCTCTTCCAGATACCGCACCGCCACCATTCCACCCATGGAATGTGCAAACAGGAAACGACAGGGTTCCATATCCGACATTGCACTGAGAACTGCATCAAGATCCCGGACATAGTCCTCATAGCTCCCGACATGTACCATTTCCGGGTTTGGCGCAAGTCTTGCAGAGTCGCCGTGCCCCCGGTATTCCGGTACATACACCGAATAACCGTTTTTTAAGAAATAGAAAATCATCTCATTATATTTCTCTGCAAATTCACAGAAACCATGGGATATAACGATACAGCGCTCTGTCTCGGGCAGCCGGTAGAGATAGACAGACAGCTTTGTTCCGTCAAAGCTCTCCAGGAAAATATGTTCCCGATATTTTCTTAAATATGGCTCCACCTCATGCTTCATCTGATCCGGAAAACCGTTTTCCGCCAGATAGATTTCCCGCCCCTTCATAGCTTCGCCACATCCTTTACCGCACGTACCAGCTCCGGCACCAGTTCCCCATTCTCATACTCCTGTACAATCTTTTTTCCAAGATCCGGATAATTTGTAATCATGGCATCCACCTGTCTCTCACAGACCCGGCGCATATGCATTTCCTCATTGACCGTCCAGACATGTACCTTCAGATTATGCTTCCTGCACTCCTCCATAAATCCCGGATATTGCAGATTATAAAGCGCCGGATGCACGGCGTCCGCCCCCGTCACATAGGCACAGTAGCTCGCCGGATTGATGATG
Organism: Roseburia sp.; assembly: GCA_051877675.1. Classification (GTDB taxonomy): domain Bacteria; phylum Bacillota; class Clostridia; order Lachnospirales; family Lachnospiraceae; genus Roseburia. Next base: position 19,458 of record JBJEJC010000158.1, read on the forward strand.
CCGTCGCTGTAGAGCACACCTGTTTTTGCCTCCGGCAGAAGCTCCTTAATTCTTCGCACCGTATAGTGATTAAACGAGGAATAAAGCACACGGTCTTCCATTCCCATCCGTGCCGTCAGTTCCAATACCCGTTCCTCAATATCCGGATAGAATACAATTCCCGTCTTAATTTCTACGTTAATCGTTAAGTTTGTCGGCTTTATCAATTCATAGACTTCCTCCAGCGCAGGAATCTGCTCATGCGCATACGCAGGCTGCGTCTTATTAAAGTTAAAGCGGGAAAGCTTCGCATAAGAATAATCCTTCACCCAGCCCGTTCCCTCGCAGACCCGGTCAATGGTCTCGTCGTGAATAACGACAAGTTCTCCATCCTTTGTCATCTGCACATCCAGTTCTATTCCATCGGCGCCCAGTTCCACCGCTTTTTCAAATGCGCCAAGCGTGTTCTCCGGCGCGTAGCCACTGGCGCCTCTGTGCGCCCATACCAGTGTTTCCTTCATGCTTTCACTCCATTTTCCATTTCATTTTTCTTTCTTATCATAAAGTGGGATTGTAAAATAGACGGTGTGTTTCTGTAAAATATATGTAAGATGTGCCAATTCAGAATGAAGCTGCACAGAATTTTTCCCGAAAAAAGAATCCTGCTCCGCAGGATTCTCCGCCTGCGGCGGGTTGCGTCAGCAACATCTACCATTCCGCCGCAGTGCGATCCTCGCGGAGCGTTTTTTTCATAGGAAAGACATTCACTTTCACACATTAATATTACAAGGTCTTTCCTATGAAAAAAAGACGGGAGCGAATACTCGCTCCCGTCTCCGGGTTTTTGTAAAATATATCCTTAGAATGAATCTTACATCATTCCCATGCCGCCTGCACCACCTGCTGGCATTGCCGGCGCATCCTCTTTGATATTTGCCACAACAGACTCTGTGGTAAGAAGGGTAGATGCAACAGAGGTTGCATTCTGCAATGCGGTTCTTGTCACCTTAACCGGGTCAAGAATACCGTTGCTTACCATATCCACATACTCCTCGGTAGCTGCGTTAAAGCCAACTCCCGGCTTTGACTCTTTTACCTTGTTGATGATTACGGCACCCTCTAATCCTGCATTTGCAGCGATATAGTACAGCGGAGCCTCCAATGCCTTTAAGATAACCTTGGCACCGGTCTTCTCGTCGCCATCTAAGGTCTCAGCCAATGCAGCGACATCCTTGGTTGCATGGATATATGCGGAACCGCCTCCTGCAATAATACCTTCCTCTACAGCCGCTCTGGTAGCGTTTAACGCATCCTCCATACGAAGCTTTGCTTCCTTCATCTCGGTTTCGGTTGCAGCACCTACACGGATTACAGCTACACCACCGGCAAGCTTTGCAAGTCTCTCCTGCAGCTTCTCTTTATCGAACTCAGAGGTGGTCTCCTCAATCTGGCCACGGATCTGTTTGATTCTGCTCTCGATAGCAGCCTTGTCACCGGAACCGTCTACAATGACAGTGTTCTCCTTCTGAACCTTAACAGACTTTGCACGTCCGAGCTGATCCATCGTAACATCCTTTAATTCCAGACCAAGATCAGAGCTGATTACCTGACCACCGGTAAGAATTGCGATATCCTCCAGCATAGCCTTTCTTCTGTCACCATAGCCCGGAGCTTTCACTGCAACAACATTGAACGTTCCACGGAGCTTATTCACAATCAATGTGGTAAGTGCCTCTCCCTCGATATCCTCTGCAATGATTAAAAGTCTGGCACCACTCTGTACAACCTGCTCCAACAGCGGAAGGATCTCCTGAATGTTGCTGATTTTCTTATCTGTGATTAAGATGTAAGGATCATCAAGATTTGCCTCCATCTTATCCATATCTGTACACATGTAAGCGGATACATAACCGCGGTCAAACTGCATACCTTCTACCAGGTCAAGCTCGGTCTGCATGGTCTTGGACTCCTCGATGGTGATGACACCGTCATTGGAAACCTTCTCCATAGCGTCTGCTACCATATTTCCAACTTCTTCATCTCCTGCGGAAATAGCGGCTACCTTTGCAATCTGATCTTTTCCGGTTACTTTGGAGGACATTTTAACGATAGCATCCACTGCTGCGTCTGTTGCTTTCTTCATACCACGACGAAGGATGATTGGGTTGGCGCCTGCCTCCAGATTCTTCATTCCTTCCTGTACCATTGCCTGTGCCAGCACGGTTGCTGTAGTAGTACCGTCTCCTGCCACATCATTTGTCTTGGTTGCAACCTCTTTCACAAGCTGTGCTCCCATGTTCTCAAACGGATCCTCTAACTCGATTTCCTTTGCGATGGTAACGCCATCGTTGGTGATAAGGGGTGCACCATAGGATTTGTCAAGAACCACATTTCTTCCCTTCGGTCCGATGGTTACTCTTACGGTGTTTGCAAGTTTATCCACACCTGCGCCTAATGCTACTCTAGCCTCTGTTCCGTATTTAATTTCCTTTGCCATGTCTGTCTACCTCTTTCCCTGATAATTATTCAACTACTGCAAGAATATCATTCTGTTTTACAATGATATATTCCTCACCGTCAAGCTTTACTTCGGTTCCTGCATATTTGGAGTAAATTACTTTCTGACCTGCCTTCACCTGCATGGTCACTTCTTTTCCATCAACCATACCGCCCGGTCCTACTGCAATAACCTCTGCCTCCTGGGGTTTCTCCTGCGCGCTGCTGGTAAGAATGATTCCGGATTTTGTGGTTTCTTCTGCTTCACACTGCTTTAAAACAACTCTGTCGCTTAATGGTACTAATTTCATTTTACTTCCTCCTGTTTCTAATCTATTCTTGTTCATTTCTTTTGCATATTATTAGCACTCAAGTAGCTTGAGTGCTAACCGATAGTCATATAATAGGGTTTTATCCTGTGATGTGCAACTGCATATATTCCGATTTACAGCTTCTGTTTCTTCCTTTTTCTGGATTTTACTCGTTTTTTCTCGTTTTTTTATATTTTATCTGCTTTTGGCGGATTTCATACTTTTTTTAGATTTTGATATGCCGTGTACAGAACGCAATCCGGAACCCGCCTGACGGACAAGCCAGATGAGATGCTCCCACAGCCATCTTCCCGCGGCCTTCTTATGTTTCCAGCAATAATGAATCAGACAGGCAGCCATACACGCCGGATAAATCAGAAGCAGAATCTCAATTGCAAGAAGCAGCGCAGCCACATCGTCCATTGCCGCAGCACGATTCTCCCAGTAGGGATAGACCATTCCATCCAGCTTCATGGAGCGCACACCAAAATTTTTGAGTGTCTGAAATCGGTTTGGAATGTCATAGCGGGTACTGTTCTCCACGATGGCATAGCTTCCCTCATTCAGGTTCAGAGTGCTCTCCGCCAGATTCTTCACCGTGTCATACCCGAATTTCTTCACCGGATTTTTCACCAGCACTTCGATACAGTCCACAGTTGCTTCCTCATCCTGCTCCTTTAACACCCAGAAGGGAACATAGACCGTAACTTTCTGGGCACCGGACTGTTCGGCAAACAGTCCGCTCTCACTTTTCACTACACCGCCGATGATATAGGTTCTCTGCCCAATCTCGACCCCCATGCCTGCCACATCAATGGCTCCAAACAACTGCCATGCCGCATTCTCATCCAGAACAATGGTATCTGCTTCCTGTTCCTCACCGGAAAAAGCAAGAGAACCAGACACCAGTTCCAGCGGATGGAATAAGAAGAAGTCTTCTGAAACACCGTAGGCATTGGCAGTCACACTGTTTTTGCTTCCCGACAGCATCAGACTACCCGAACCACTGTAGGCAAGCACATAGCTCCTTCCGTTTTCACTGTCTGCCTCCACACCAGCTTCCTCTATCGTACTTTTAAGCTGCACAGAAAACGGCAGCATCTGTCCCTCCTCCACTTTCGCCTCCGGTGTAGAAAAGACAGACACCTGAGCATAGGAATCCTCCTTTGCCCAGCGTGAAGCAAGCTGCTGGGAATCCAGCCGGGATGCAAACAGATGAACCATGCCTTCCGCAAACAGCACGAAAAGCAGCATAATGGCAGTCAAAAGCAGCTTACGGTAGCGCTTTAATTTTTCCATAATCAACCTCCATCTGCTACATACCGCTACTGTTCTTCATTGGCAAGGCGAACCTGCTGTCCCGGCTCTACCGGTTTCGTGGTAGTGGTAATCACATAAGTGCCATAGCTCTCTAACGCACCGGAAACTGCCGACTGGGAATCATCCGAGGTGATAACCTCCACATCCACACGGTCCGCATAGTAACGATTTCCAAGCGGTGTGCTCTTTGCACGGATGGTCAAAATAAACTTTCCATTGGAATCCTCACGGATTGCACTTGTGGGAACAATGAAGTCATAGTTTGCGCTCTGCTCCCCGATAGAAAGTGTATAGCTGTCTCCCACGGTCACATCTCCGGAAAGTTCACAGACAATCGTACAGCTCTGCTTATCCTGGGGATCTCTGCGGACAGAAGACACCTGGGCGGAAATATCCGCACCATACCAGTTGTCGAGGATCTCCGCCTTATCACCTACTTTAACCTTCTTTGCCTGATTGGCAGTCACCTGAAAGCTTAAGGTATATCCCTTGTTCTCCGGCTTGATGGTTGCAAGCACATCCTCCGCAGTCACCTCTTTCCCGGCAGTAAAAGCAATACTGGTCACGACACCGGAAATCGGAGAGGTAACTGTTGCATCCACTGCTTTTTCCCCCAGTTCCTTCACCGTTTCTTCCTGTTCCTTGATTTCCTGATACTGTGCAGCAATGCTGATCTCTGACACCTGTCCGCCGCTCACCTTCTCATATTCCGCTTTCGCATCCTCCAGTGCCTGATTGGCAGCCGTAAGCTCCTGATTGGCTGTGACCAGCTGGGTGGCAATACTGTTTGCTGCAGAAGTATTGGCATCCTCTCCGCTGTTCTTCTTATTCTCCAGTGCATTGGTTGCCTCGGCAACCGCTGTCTGGCAGTTAATCAGATCCTTCTGTGCACTGACAAGATCCTCCTTTAAAGAAACATATTTTTTATATGCCTTCTTTTCGTCTCCTTTCAGCGCATTAATCTGTTCTTCTGTGTAGGAATCGAATTTGCTGTACTGCTCCACATCCTTCTCTAAGAGGGACACTTTATTTTCCGCCTTCGTCTGGGCAGAGGTAGCATCCTGCAGCGCCTTTGTCTCTGCAGAAGTGTCTACTGTGGCAGACGACGCCTGGCTTTGCTGTTCTGTCAGGTCATCCACCTTTTTCTGCGCTGCATCTACAGCCGCCTGCGCATTGTCAATGCCGTTCTGCAATGCAGTCAATGCACTAATTTTTTCGTTCAATGAAGCTGTTTCCCCGCGCTCAATTGCTGCCAGTTGTTCCACGGTAAGTCCCGCTGAAAGCACAGCTGTCTCATACTCCTTTTTTAAGGATGCCAGGGTTTTCTCTGCCTCCACCAGCTCTGCACTCTTGGAATCTTCCAGTGTGAAAAGCACGTCACCGGTCTGCACCTCTGTACCGGTCTTAACCTCCACAGTGGCAATCTTACGGGATTCTCCCAGAATCACGGAATATTCCTCACTTGCCTCCACGCTGCCGCTTCCACGCACCTTACTGGTCACCTTGCCGCTTGTCACCATCTGGGTACTCACTTCTACCAGAGAGTAGTTCATAATGCTGTTGGAAAAAAATGTTAAAAGTAACAAAATGATTAAAAAAATAATCGCAATATTTTTTATTTTTTCTTTCCGCTCTTTCATCGTGTTCTCCTTATTCTGTTTAACCTTTCACACCGCCCTGGTAGGTGATTCCCTCTACCAGTTGATCTTCCCCATATAGAAATACAAATAAACTGGGCATCATATAAATCGTTGCCACCGCAAATGCCAGCCCGATCTCCCCCTGATTAATCTTAGAGAGGAAAATCGACAACGGATATTTGTCCGTGTCACTAAAAAACAGCAGTGGCTGTTCCACCATATTCCAATAATCGATAAACACCAAGATCCCGCAGGAGGCAATGATTCCCTTGCAAAGCGGCAGACATATTTTGGTAAAAATCTGTAATTCCCCCGCTCCGTCCATCTTTGCCGCCTCGATAAGAGGTGTTGGAATACGCTTCATATATTTTGTGATCAAATAGACGCTGAACGGCGAAAAAATTCCCGGCAACCAGATCGCCCAGTTGGTGTCCAGCAGTTTCAGCCAGTTTAACACCAGGTAGTTAGGCACCAATGTTACCTGATAAGGCATCAGCATCAAAATAATATAAGAAAAAAATACCACCGCCGCTGCTTTTCCCTTGGTTCGGGTAAAACCATAGGCGGCAAGCACCGCCACAACAAGCTGGAACACCACAATAGGAACAACCAGTACCACGGAATTCCAGAATTTCAGCAGATAATCCGGACTTTTGAACAAGACTGTTATGTACTGGGAAAAAGTCACCATATCCGGAATGAACTTCAAATTCACCATCTCGGATACATAGCCCTTTCCACCGGACTTGGTGGTTGCAAACAGTGCTCCGTAATTCGCATTAATTTCCGATGCGGACATAAAGGAATTGGTAATCGTGAGAACCGTAGGCAGCAGGAAAAATATGGAACAGAAAACAGCAATTATCGTAAAACACACAACCCGTCTGCGCTGTTTCTTTTTTCTGTCAGACCTTCTTTTCATTCTTCCTCCACATCCTTTCCAAAACGGTTCTCAATCAAAAACAGGAGACCGATAATTACAATCATCACAAGAGACATATAGATTGCCGCTGTGGAAAGCTTCTGGTAATCCGCCGAGGCAAAGGTATTGTTCATGTAATGCTGAAGCATATAAAGCGACTGATCCGGATAATCTCCCGTCAGCAGATATACCTCCCGGAATACCCGGAAAGAGTTGATGACGGACAGAATCATCACGAACAGAATTGCAGGTGACATATACCGGATTTTCACATGCCAGAAAACCTGCATGGTACTTGCACCATCTAACTCCGCCACCTCAATGATATCCTGTGGGATATTGGCAATTGCGGACATAAACAGAATCATATCATAGCCAAGATTCTTCCAGAGAAACAGAAGAATCACCACCACCATGCCCCAGCCGGATTTCAGCCAATCCACCGGATCAAGTCCAAAGCGGCTCGTAATGTTGTTCAGCATACCGTTGTAGTCAAAAACAACCTGCCAGATCAGCACCACAGAAGCCACCGGCACCATGAGAGGGCTTAAGAAGAAGCTTCGGAACTGGCTCTTAAAAGGAACCGCCTCATCCATCATAAATGCAAGAAGCATGGAAAGCACCATGACAAGCGGCACTGCAATCAGGGAAAACAGCAACGTATTTCCCACCGCTGTACGAAAGGCCTGGTTCTGAATCACGTTGACGTAATTGTCAAACCCTACAAAGTCTCCCCGGATAGGGTTATCCACAAAAGAATAATAGATTACAACAAAAAAGGGTACTACAAAGAAGGTCAGTACCCCCAAAATACTTGGTGTCAGGAAAAATCCTGACACCCTTTTTGTATTTTTATCCAATCTGTGCTTACGTTTTACATTTTTCATTATTTTGTCTCGCTTAAATAAATCTGCACACGCCCCTGGATGGTTGATGCCACTTCCTCTGCTGACTTCTGTCCCGCAAAATATGCCGCAGCATCCTCTTCGATAATGGAAAGAATTTCATTTGAAATAGCACCGTTTACGGCTGTGGTATTGTTAATCAGGTCTTTTACTGCATCCACATCCTTCTGGGTAGCCGGCTTAAGCTCTACCTCAAAGCTGCCCCAGCCCCAGGAACCCTGGTCATCCTTCTCCATAGCGATTTTGCAGAATTTGTCAAAATCATCCGCACGTACCGGGAAACTCCAGGTATTCTGCATCTCATCATCCGACTTTGCAATATAGAACTGACGCATAAAATCCCATGCGGCTGCTTTATCACTGCAATCCTCTGTAATTCCCATCATCTCAGAGAAGTTTAACATAGCGCCGTTGCCCTCACTGGTGGGATAACCGATGTAGGTAAGATCCGCGCCAAAGATTTCACGGTACATCTGAATCTGATCAAAATCAGAAAGATAATACTGGGAAAGAAGCACCTTTCCGGTATTTATGAGGACTGTTTCATCCACGTCCTCCTCGTACTCAAACTCCTCCGGGAACATAGCTGCAAACTCCAGCACATCCACAAAATCCTCGTTGTCAAAAGAACAGGTAGAATCCGCACTGTTAATAAACTCATTGTAACCAAGGCTTAAGCAGAGATTCAAAGCTGAGGATCTGGTCATTCCATAGAACAACTGGGTTCCGTCCTCCTTAGATGCAAGGAGTGCCTTCATATCATCCAGTGTCCAGCCCGGTGTATCCCCCACATCAGAGGTCTTTCCTACTACCGTATTTACGGAGAAGTTCTGCGGCAAAGTCACAAGCTTTCCGTCATACTCACAGTTATTTAAAACACCCGGAAGGAAATCCTCCTTCTTCACATCCGCATCGTTTTCCATCAATGCATAGAGATCGGTCAAAAGTCCCTTAGATGCGTAGTTCAGCATCTGTGAATAATTATCGAAAATTACTATATCAATGTTCTTAGCAGATGCCACGGCTGTAGTGAAATTATTGACCATGTCATCGTATTCCATGCTGTCATCATAATAGCTCTTAATGCTGATTTTCGTGTCAGAACTCTTTTTGTTGAATTCGATGACGCGCTCCTCCAGAGTGGAATCCAGCCAGAGACAGGCTACGTTCAACTGTGTGGTCTCGGGGATTTCGGATTTATCCACTTCCTCGATCAGTGCAGCCTCCACTTCACTCTTGTTCGTACGGCTGCTCCAGCTGCTGGTCAGAACGGCCAGTCTTCCGTCCGAAAGTACACCCACGGAAGAAACACTTGAGCTTAAAATATTACAGTCAACCCAGGTAAGGTATTTCTCCTTGGAGCCGTCCTTAATATTATAGAGATACAGGCTGCTTCCGTCAGAAAGAATCAGCTCATTCTCGTTCTTCACTGCTCTGACATCAGAGCCGGTATCAATCCACTCACCTGTCGTCATATTATCCAGATCCAGCATGGTGATTCCCTGTCCATTGTCTCCATATGCGCAGGCACCCACTCTTCCGTCTGCCAGAACTACCAGACCGGATACCCAGTTATCCATGCCAATGGTTCCTTTTGTCTTTCCTTCCTTGTCAAAGACCAGAATCGAGTATCCGCCACCGTTATCACTCCAGGATTCCATGCTCACAAGCAGATTTCCATCTTTGTCAACCTTAAGTCCGCTGCAATAGCCCTCATCCCCTATCAGATCGGTAAGATCCGTCGTAAAGATCTGACTGCCGTTTGCATCGTAGGCCTCAACAGCATTGGTATATTTCCATTCCCCTTCCATATTATACAGGAACTTCGAATAATCAATACTGCCGTCCTCTCCCATATAAGTGGAAGCATAATATTCATCCCAATCCTTCTGGGCATCCTCCTGTGTTTCATAGCCCCAGTTCTCCGTCATATAGGCAAGAACATCATCCAGCGTTGCGTTACTGTAATCTTCCGTCACACTGCTGGTATCCACCCAGGAAGACTGCAGTACCATATAAAGATTTCCGTCATCCGATACATCAAAGTAATTGACCCACTGGCTGTTTCCCCCATCCGAGTTGGATCTCCAAAGCTCCTTGGACTCACCACTCAGTAAATTATAGGAATACACCGCATAATCGTTATAATTGTTATCGGTGTAAGAGCCATAATAAAGGGTATCATTCTTAATCAGACTGCTTCCACTCATGGTCTCCCCTGCCGTATCCGGAAGTGTCTCCACGAAGGTGGTCTTAAAATAATGCTGGGTGTCATCGCCGCCCTTACCGGCTGATGTGTCCTTACTTCCCCCGCTACAGGCAGTAAGTCCCATTGTCATGCTGCCTGCCAATACAATCGCCATGCTGCGTTTTATCCATTGTCTGTTCTGCATATTTTTCATGTCTTCCTCCCATTTTTTACTACTTTTAATCTAATGATAAAAGAATTCACCAAAAAAGCAAGCGTATTTTCTTTAGGAAATTCTTAAGGTTTTATTTAGATTGGAACCCATATTTTTCTTTTTCATCGCATGGACACTGCGCCAGAGCAGCTTCATCGCCCTGGAAAAAAGCTTATGTGTTTCCTCCGGAAGTCTGCTTTTTGCACGCATCAGCTCCTGTAATCTTTTCCAGGTAATATGGTAAAAATCATCTACCGTTTGGATATCCGCAGCATCCAGCAGTTCAAATATTGTAGTTACAATCTGTTCTCTCTCCTGATTGGTAAGCTGCTCCAACCAGTTCTTTAGCGTCTCATCCAACTGAATGCTCTGAACGGCAAGTCCATCCACATAGACGAAGGAAGTGCCGAGCACCTCCCAGGACATCGCATCATGCTGCTGAATAAAACTCTGACTGCTTTTTACCACCTCATAATTCTCCTGGTGCTCCAGAAGCATCCCCACAACAGAAGATTCGGGCAGAATTGTGCTGATTTTAGGCAGCATCCGCTGATAGGCTTCGCTCTCTACCATTTTCCGGTCAAACCCGGGTCCGTCATTGCTGTAGACCCGAAGAATCCTGTTTTGAATCTGCGGCTCACATTTGACGGCAGCATAAACCGAGAGATTTCCTCCCTTAGAATGCCCGCCGACCCACACAGTCTTATATTTCTCCGGCACCACACGATTTAAATATGCCACCGCCTTCAACTGTCCCGGTGTCTCCGCCAGAAATCCCATATTAAAATTCTCTCTCCAGCCTACAATGGTATTGTCCGTTCCGCTGAATGCAATATAGATGCTGTCCTCATCAAGTGCCACCCGTACTACGGAAAACTGCGACTGCTCCTCGGGGCTGATATCCCGCACATACTTTGACAGCCGTATCCCTCGAAACCGTTCTGTCTTCGCCATCTCACGCATAAGAAAAGGAGCACTTTTGGTCATGGATACTTTCTCCATAATTTCCTCCTCGGTATGGCGCTCCCAAAACCGTTCGGATGCCTCAACAAGCCCGATTTCCTCCTCGCTGTCCTCTCCCGGGACAATTCCCGTAAAATCCACATATACGAGCTGGGACAGAATGAGATTATCCACCTCATTAAATGGGGATACTGCAAAAGAAAGATCCCCGCGCCAGTTCAGATAGTCCATCACATTTGCCATTCTTTTCCCTCCTTATATCAGTCCATAATGCGTCAGCCCGTTCCAGATTCCGTTCTCCCACAACCCGGTCGTGACATACTCCGCAGCTTCCTTCGCCTTTGCCGTTGCATTCCCCATGGCAATTCCATGCGCCACATATGCAAGCATTTCCAGATCATTGGCGCTGTCCCCGAATGCATAGGTATTCTCCCAGGGTATGTCAAAAATTTCACATACCTTCTGAATTCCTGTCGCTTTGGAAACGCCTTGCAGATTCACCTCCGCAATCTCGCCCTCATGGCTGATTCCCTCAAAATCCGGTCCAAGGTCTTCTAACAGTGTATCCAGAGCTTCCTTTCCTGCCGCAATGCTGAATTTGTTCATGACAATATCCGCCGTTCCCCGGATCGGTTTTACCGATTTGCCCAGTTCCCTCCGCAGATAGATTACATAGGGGTCCTCCATAAAACAATCCTCATCCACATAAATATATTGTGGTCCCTCTAACACCGCCGGCATTTTATTTTTCTCCAAGGCATCCAAAACACGCTGCACCTGCTTTGCGCTAAGCAGCTTCTCATACACGATTTCTTTGTGGAAATCGATATGGGCACCGCAGGCTGCCACCACACCATCAAAACCAAGCCCCAGAAGTTCAGGACTTTGTATATTGGAACGGCTCCTTCCGCTGCACAGAAACGTATAGTGTCCGCTCTCCCTCAGCATGCGGACCGCCTCTCTTGTGCTGTCCGGAATCTGCATATGTTCATCCCAGATGGTTCCGTCTATATCAAAAAATACCGCTTTTTTCATTACAGTCTCCTTCCGAATCTGTTTCTATGTTCTCATAAAAAAAGCCGGACTGCAAGATTTTTATGCGTCAGGCAAACGAAAAGCCAGCGCCGGGAAAACTGTCCCACCCTGCGCTGGCTCTTTAAAGCTTCTTATCTGCCGCCACACATCCTATTATTCCCGATGCATGGAGAAGCTGTCCATATCATAATTCTTAAGGTTCTCATGAATACCGCGGTTATCCGCCTGCGCAATCAGCGCATCTCTGGATTTCTTGGAGGAGAACTGATCGTTAAAGGCACTGGGTCCGCCTACGCAGCCGCCCTCGCATGCCATACCCTCGATAAAATCCTCCGGCAGTCTGCCAGCCTTTAAGAGCAGCAGCGCCTTCTTACACTCTGCCGCACCATTGGCCTTGCATACCTTGGCATCAATATTTTCATCGGACTCCTTTAAGCTCTGCAGAACTGCTGCGGTAACACCGCCGGATTTTGCAAACTCTTTTCCGTATACAGAGGACTCCTGATATTCGTTGGTATCTGCCTCCAGAACCACATCCTTTGCCTTCATCATGGCACGGATTTCACTGTAGGTCAGCACGTAGTCCGCATTTCCCTCAATCTTCTGGTCAGCCACCTCGGATTTCTTGGCAAGGCAGGGTCCGATAAATACGGTAACTGCATCCGGCTCCTTCGCCTTTATCATACGGGAAACCGCACACATCGGAGATACCGTGGTAGAAACCGCATCGTTTAACTCCGGATAATGCTTGCGCACCATGTTTACAAATGCCGGACAGCAGGAGGTCACCTTCTTCTTGCCTTCCTTGTAAGCCTCTGCCCACTCTTCTGCCTCATAAGCAGCAGTCATATCGCCGCCGAGACCAACCTCAATGAAATCGGTAAAGCCTACTTCTTTCATTGCCTTCTTCCAGCTATTCATGGTAATATCCGAACCAAACTGTCCCTCTGTGGCGGGAGCAGCCATGGCATATACTTTCTTTCCTGACTTAATTGCATCAATAACACTGACAATATAGGTCTTTGACGCAATCGCACCAAACGGACAGCTATGGATACATTTTCCGCAGCGGATACATTTCTTCTCGTCGATAACGGAAATTCCATGCTCATCATATGTAATTGCGTTCACCGGACAACTGAATTTGCAGGGTCTCTTTAAATGTGCAATCGCATTGTACGGACAAGCCTGTGCACATTTGCCGCACCCCTTACATTTGGAGGCATCGATATGGGAACGGTCACGTCCTGCCTCAATCGCAC
>JBJEJC010000159.1:0-6543 GCA_051877675.1 Roseburia sp.
GAAATCGGAGACATATTTCTTCACCTTTCCGGCAGCCAGTGCCTCCACCATTGCCTCCTCGTCCACCAGCAGGTCTCTTGCAAAATTAAGCACAATCGCCGTCGGTTTCATGAGCGCAATGGCATCCGCATTGATCATCTTTTTCGTGGAGTCCAGAAGCGGCACATGGATTGTGATGTAATCACATTCCCGGTAAATATCCTCCACATTGCTGATATGTTTTACGCTGCGGGATAAGTTCCATGCTGCATTGACAGAAATATAAGGATCATAGCCGTATACCTCCATGCCCATATGCACGGCAGCGTTTGCCACCAGAACACCGATGGCGCCCAGACCGATTACGCCCAGTTTCTTGCCGGAAATCTCGGTTCCCGCAAAATTCTTTTTCTGCTTCTCCGCAGTCTTTGCAATATTCTCATCATTCTGGTTCTCTAAGCACCAGTCGATACCGCCTACAATATCGCGGGATGCGTACAGCATTCCTGCAAACACCAGTTCCTTTACGCCATTGGCATTGGCTCCCGGCGTATTGAACACAACGATTCCCTTTTCTGCGCATTTATCCAGCGGAATATTGTTGACACCGGCACCGGCTCTCGCCACCGCCAGAAGGGAATCCGGCAGTTCCAGGTCATGCATTGCGGCGCTTCGCACCAGCACTGCATCCGCATCCTTCATGTCCTCCACCTTTTTGTAATCCGCAGAAAAAAGATCCAGCCCTACCGCAGCGATAGGATTTAAGCAGTTATACTGAAACATTATGCATTCTCCTCCTCAAACTTCTTCATGAATTCCACCAGCTTCTCTACACCCTCTTTCGGCATTGCATTGTAAATGGAAGCGCGCATTCCACCCACAGTGCGGTGTCCCTTCAGGTTCACAAAGCCTGCCGCTGTAGCTTCTTTTACAAACTTTGCATCCAGTTCTTCATTTCCGGTCACAAAGGGTACATTCATAAGGGATCTGTCCTCCGGCACCACAGTTCCTTTAAACAGCTTGCTCTGATCCAGAAAATCATAAAGAATCTTTGCTTTCTCCTCATTGCGCTCCTTCATCACGGAAAGTCCGCCCATCTTCTTTAACCATTTGAATACCTTGCCACAGATGTAAATGCCATATGCAGGAGGTGTATTGTACAGAGAATCGGCATCTGCATGGGTTTTATATTTCAGCATGGTAGGAGTTCCCGGCAATGTATCCTCCGTGATTAAATCCTCGCGGATAATGACAATCACCACGCCTGCCGGTCCCACATTCTTCTGCACGCCGCCGTAAATAACACCGTATTTTGTCACATCCACCGGCTCTGATAAAAAGCAGGAGGAAACATCTGCTACCAGTGTATGTCCCTTTGTGTTCGGAAGCTTTTTAAACTTTGTTCCGTAAATCGTATTATTCTCACAAATGTAGACGTAATCCAGATCCTCCGGAATATCCAAATCAGAGCAGTCCGGGATATACGAAAATGTCTTATCCTCGGAGGATGCCAATTTTACTGCCTCACCGTAAATCTGTGCTTCCTGATAAGCCTTTTTTGCCCACTGACCGGTCACGATATAACCGGCTTTTTTATGTTTCATCAGGTTCATCGGAATCATGGCAAACTGCTGGGAAGCTCCTCCCTGTAAAAACAGCACCTTGTAATTATCCGGAATGTTCATCAGGTCTCTTAAGTCCTGCTCCGCCTCTTTGATAATGGTGTCATACACCTTGGAACGGTGGCTCATCTCCATAACGGACATACCGCTTCCCTTGTAATCCAGCATCTCATCTGCTGCCTCTCTTAAAACCTCCTCTGGCAGTACTGCCGGTCCTGCAGAAAAATTGTACACTCTGCTCATTTTCTTTTCCTCCTCTAATTTTTCCCTTATATATAATATACTATTGGTTCGCTTCCTTTTCCTTCAGATCCTCGTCCGTAAATGAGGAACTGATTGCCGCCCCCGGCGCAACCATGGGCCATACCTTATCATCACAGTCAATGATACAGTCGATTAACACCGGTGTTTTGGCTTCCAACGCCTTCTTAAATGCCTGCGAAAACTCTTCCCGCGTAGTGGCACGATAAGCCGTTGCACCCATCGCCTCCGCCAGCTTTACAAAATCCACTCCGTCATCCAGCACCGTAGCAGAATAGCGTTTTTCATAGAACAAATCCTGCCACTGCCGCACCATACCAAGCACATGGTTGTTGATTACCACTTCAATCAAAGGCAAATTCTCCCTGACCGCCGTTGCAATCTCATTCATATTCATGCGGAAACAGCCGTCTCCTGCGATGTTAATTACCTGTTTTTCCGGATTTGCCACCTGAGCGCCGATTGCAGCACCAAGACCATACCCCATGGTTCCAAGACCCCCGGAGGTAAGCAGAGCTCTGGGCTTCGTATATTTGTAATACTGTGCTGCCCACATCTGGTGCTGTCCCACCTCTGTGACCATCAGAGCCTCTCCCTGGGTAGCACGATAGATTTCCTCAATCACATACGGACCGCTTAAACCTGTTTCCGGGTATTTCAGCGGATATTTCACTTTGAAATCCATGACATGGGTAATCCATTCGGTGTGATTCTCCTGGGGCAGCTTTGCATTCACGCGTTCCAGAACCGCCTTTAAGTCACCGATTACGCAGGCGTCCACCCGGATATTCTTATTAATCTCCGCCGGGTCCACATCAAACTGCAGAATCTTTGCCTGACTGGCAAACTTTTTGGCATTTCCCAGAACACGGTCCGAGAAACGCACTCCGATGGCAATCAGCAGATCGCACTCGCTGACGCCCAGATTAGACGCCTTGGTACCGTGCATACCAAGCATTCCGGTATAGAGGTCATTTGTCCCCTCAAAAGCGCCCTTTCCCATCAGACTGTCGCAGACCGGTGCATCCACTTTTTTCACAAATTCATGAAGTTCCGGGGAGGCGCCGGAAATAACCGCTCCTCCTCCCACAAATATGTAGGGTTTCTTTGCTTTGCCTATCATGGCAACTGCCCGGTCCACATCCTCCTCACGGATGCTGTCCGTCACACGGGGAATCTCTGCCGGCACCCGGCTCACATACTCTGTCTTTGCCGCGGTGATATCCTTGGGGATATCCACCAGCACCGGACCGGGTCTTCCTTCCTGCGCAATCGTAAATGCCCTGCGGATGGTGTCTGCCAGTTTCTCCACATCTTTTACAATAAAATTATGCTTGGTAATCGGCATGGTGATACCGGCAATATCAATTTCCTGAAAGCTGTCTTTTCCCAAAAGCGGTACTGTAACATTGCAGGTAATTGCCACAATCGGGACAGAATCCATATATGCCGTGGCGATCCCGGTTACCAGATTGGTCGCTCCCGGTCCCGAGGTTGCAAAACACACACCAACCTTTCCGGTGCTTCTTGCATAACCGTCCGCCGCATGGGACGCTCCCTGCTCATGGGAGGTCAGCACATGCCGAATCTCCCCTCTGTGCTTATATAATTCGTCATATACATTAAGGATGGCTCCGCCAGGATAGCCGAAAACAGTGTCCACGCCCTGTTCCTTCAGGCACTCAAGGACGATCTGCGCTCCTGTCAACTGCATGATTGTACTCTCTCCTCTCAAATATCCTCGTAAATGTCCGCCCTATTTCTCACCGGGCAGCTCCAGAATCGCGCCACGGTTGCCGGAGGTTACCAGAGCAGCGTAGCGTTTCAGGTAGCCGGTGGTTACCTTGGGCTCCCTCGGCTGCCATTCTGCTTTTCTTGCCGCCAGTTCTTCCTCGGAAACTGCCAGATTCAGTGTCATCTCCGGAATATTAATCTGGATGATATCGCCCTCTTCCACAAGTGCGATAGGTCCTCCCACGGCTGCCTCCGGAGAAACGTGTCCGATGGAAGCCCCACGGCTGGCTCCGGAAAAACGACCGTCCGTAATCAGTGCCACGGAAGATCCCAGTCCCATTCCCGCAATAGCAGATGTAGGATTTAACATCTCACGCATGCCGGGACCTCCTTTGGGTCCCTCATAGCGGATTACCACCACATCTCCCGGAACAATTTTACCGCCCTTGATGGCTGCGATGGCATCCTCCTCACAGTCAAAGACACGCGCCGGTCCCTCATGAACCATCATTTCTTCTACAACAGCCGAACGTTTTACCACACTGCCGTCCGGTGCAAGATTGCCTTTTAATACCGCAAGTCCGCCCGTCTTTGAATACGGATTGTCAACCGGACGAATTACCTCCGGATTCTTGTTTACAGCATTCTTAATGTTTTCTCCTATGGTCTTGCCGGTCACGGTCATGCACTCCGTATTCAGAAGACCGATATCCGCCAGTTCCTTCATTACTGCGTACACACCGCCTGCCTCATTCAAATCCTCCATATAGGTGGGACCTGCCGGTGCCAGATGGCAGAGGTTCGGTGTCTTCTCGCTGATGGGATTTGCATATGCAATATCAAAATCAAAGCCTATTTCATGCGCAATTGCCGGAAGATGTAGCATTGAGTTGGTGGAGCAGCCCAGCGCCATATCCACCGTCAGTGCATTGATGATGGCTTCTTTTGTCATAATGTCTCTTGGACGGATATTCTTGTTATACATATCCATCACTGCATATCCCGCCTTCTTGGCAAGCTTGATACGCTCGGAATAAACGGCAGGAATCGTTCCGTTTCCGCCGAGTCCCATGCCCAATGCCTCGGTCAGACAGTTCATGGAGTTGGCGGTATACATACCGGAGCAGGAGCCACAGGTCGGGCATACCTTTTCCTCGAATTCTCTGACATCATCCTCGGTCATGGTTCCCGCCTCATAGGAACCCACTGCCTCAAACATGGAAGAAAGACTTCTCTTCTGTCCCTTCACATGACCTGCCAGCATAGGTCCTCCGGACACGAACACGGTGGGAACATTGATTCGCGCCGCAGCCATCAGTAGACCGGGTACATTCTTATCACAGTTCGGCACCATGACTAATGCATCAAACTGATGTGCCTGTGCCATACATTCGGTGGAATCCGCAATCAGATCACGGGTCACCAGGGAATATTTCATTCCGATATGTCCCATGGCAATGCCGTCGCAGACCGCAATCGCCGGAAATACCACCGGTACACCGCCTGCCTCTGCAACTCCCTGCTTAACTGCATTTACAATTTTATCCAGATTCATATGACCCGGTACGATCTCATTATAAGAGCTTACGATACCGACCATAGGTTTCTTCATTTCCTCCTCCGTGAAGCCTAATGCATTGAAAAGACTTCTGTGTGGAGCCTGCTGCATTCCTGTTCTGCAATTATCACTTTTCATTCTTTTCATCCTTTCTCATCCCGTACTATACGCGCGCTGCAATCAGATTTCCCATCTGCGCGGTACCCACCTGCGTTACGGAGGTCTTCTTCTCATCCTCCTGCGGCATAATATCAATGGTGCGGTAGCCCTCTTTTAATACCTGCTTTACCGCGTTCTCAATGGCATCTGCTTCCTGATCCAGATCAAAGGTATAGCGCAGCATCATGGCTGCACTTAAGATGGTCGCAATCGGATTTGCAATGCCTTTTCCTGCAATATCCGGTGCAGAACCGCCGCTCGGCTCATAGAGACCAAATTTTGTATCATTCAGGCTGGCAGAGGAAAGCATTCCGATGGAACCGGTTACCATACTGGCCTCATCCGACAGAATATCCCCAAACATATTCTCCGTCAGAATCACATCGAACTGTTTCGGATCCTTTACAAGCTGCATAGCACAGTTGTCAACCAGCATATGCTCGTATGTAACCTCAGGATAATCCTTTGCCACTTCCTCAACGACTTTGCGCCAGAGTCTGGAGGAATCCAGGACATTGGCTTTATCCACGCTGGTGACCTTCTTTCTGCGCTTCATGGCGATTTCAAATCCCCGTTTGGCAATACGGCGGATTTCGTTCTCATTGTAGGTAAGCGTGTCCGTAGCCGTCACAACTCCATCCACCTCCTCGGTCTTTCTCTCTCCGAAATAAAGACCGCCGGTCAATTCCCGCATAATCATCATATCAAAGCCGTCTCCGATAATGTCATCCCTGAGCGGGCACGCTGCCTTCAACTCTTCATATAAATATGCCGGTCTTAAGTTGGCAAACAGCTGTAAGGATTTGCGCAGTTTCAACAATCCCGCCTCCGGGCGCAACTCCGGTGCCAGTTTATACCATGGAGACGTGGAGGTATTTCCTCCGATAGAGCCCATCAGCACCGCATCGGATGCCTTTGCTACCGCAATTGCCTCATCCGTCAGCGGAACACCTGTGGCATCAATGGAGCAGCCCCCCATCAGAATCTCCGTGTAGTCAAAGGTATGACCGTATTTCTCTCCAATCCTGTCCAGTACTTTTTTTGCTTCCGCAACAATCTCCGGGCCAATCCCATCCCCGGAAATCACACCGATCTTACAATTCATCCTAATCCCTCTTTCCCAGTTCATTCTGCAAACATATTTATACTATAATAATGTATCTTGGGAAACATTTCAACCTCACAGCCTATTTTTCTTTTTCATAGATTCCATAACTATACTTCATAAAT
>JBJEJC010000160.1:0-6528 GCA_051877675.1 Roseburia sp.
ACGATATTAAAAAGAAAGGAACGTGTGATAATTAACTTCCTAATTATCATACAAGGGTTTTATTATGAAAAGCTTGAAAACGAAGGTCGTGATTCCATTGCTGCTTCTGGCGGTTATTGGTATCGGCTCCTCTTTTCTCGGGCTCTTTTCTCTGAAAGAGCTTGGAGCAGTGGGAAATGAGATTGCGGGAGAGCAGGTTCCGGTCATCATTACGTTGGATGCCATTTCCTCGAATGTGCAGCAGCTGCAGCAGCTTCTGCTGACCCACAGTGTGATGGACACCAAGGAGGATAAGAAGGCGGTGGAAGAACAGATTTCCACGGCGGTTGCCACCACCAGAGCTTATCTGGAGAAATATAAGGAGCTGACCGCAGATGAGGCTGTTTACGCGGAGCTGGCGGGGTATTTCGACCAGTATATGGAGAATTTTGAGGCAACCTTAAGTTTAAGCGCCACAAACAATACCAGAGAGGTGACAGCGCAGGTAAACGGTGTGCTGACAGAGATTTTTAACCAGCTCAATGACAAAATCCAGGCAATGGTATTGGAGCAGCAGACAAACCTGGGGCTGGCGAAGGGAGAACAGAATAATATTTATAGCAATGCCGTTATTATTGCTTACGGTATGCTGATTATCATGGTAATCGTTTTTGTAGTGAGTGTGGCAGTGGCGTTTCAGACCATTGTTCTGCCCACTGTGGGATATGAGAAGAAGCTGCGGGAGATTATCCGGAAAATCAATGAAAAGGATGGAGATCTCACCCAGCGTATACCGGTTCAGACCATTGATGAGGTGGGACGTCTGGTGCAGGGTGTGAACCTCTTTATCAAGACCCTGCAGGAGATTATGGGGCAGATTGTAAATTCTTCCGGAAATCTGGATGTAACGTTCCAGAATGTAAATGGCAGTATTTCTATGGCAAATGAGAATTCCAGCGATATTTCCGCTGCCATGGAGGAGATCGCAGCCACAATGGATACCGTGGCATCCACGATTAACGGGATCAATGAGAATACGGCGTCTGTCGGACAGGATGTGGATCAGGTCAGCAGCGTGACAAAGAATATTCACGAGCACACGCTGGAAATGAGGAGACGTGCCGAAGAACTGGAGCAGACGGCAGTAGCCAACAAGCAGGGCGCCAATGAGATGATGGAGGGCAGCCTTGCCAGATTAAACCAGGCAATTGAGAACAGCAAGAGCGTGGCGAGAGTCAATGAGCTTACCAATGAAATTTTAAATATTTCCGGGCAGACAAACCTGCTGGCATTGAACGCTTCCATTGAGGCGGCGCGTGCCGGAGAGGTAGGAAGAGGCTTTGCGGTGGTGGCGGATGAGATCCGGCAGCTTGCCGACAGCAGCCGGGAGACGGCAAATAAGATTCAGAATATCAACGGTATCGTGGTCAGTGCGGTAAACGAACTGAGCAGCAATGCCAACGAAATTATGGAGTACATTTCTTCTACAATCCTGCCGGATTATGACAACTATGCGGTATCCGGCAAACAGTACCGTGAGGATGCGGAGGAGGTCAGCACCGCCATGGATGACTGCCAGCAGAAGATGGAGGGACTTACCCATCACATTTCACTTCTTGTGGAGCAGATGGCGGAAATTGCCAAATCTGTGGGTGAGTGCAGCCAGGGTGTCAATACCTCAGCAGACAGCACTTCCAGATTGGTGGGCGAGATTAACAACGTATACGAGAACGTGGAATCCAGCGTGCAGGTGGTTGCAAGCTTGAAGCAGCAGTCCGACGCGTTCACGAACTTATAGGCAGGAAGGAGAGATTGCGATGAAAAAGAGATTATTTGCAGTGCTGCTTGCCGGAATGCTTACCGCTCTGAGTGCGGTTCCCGTTTGTGCGACGGAAGCGGACGGTACGGAGGCTGTGGAGGATACGGAAGAGACAGAAGAAACAGAAGAAACAGAAGCAGCGGAGGCTGCAGAGGATGCAGAGGCTGTGGAAGGAACAGAAGCGGCGGAAGAAACAGAGGCTGCAGAGGACGCGGAAAATGCAGAGGATGCAGAAGCGGCAGAGAGCACCGGGATTGAGATTCCCCAGGGAAATATGGTGGATGTGGATGTGATTGATCTGTCCCTGCACGCAGAGACAAGCGGAGAATTCGGTCCGGTCTATGCATATGAAAATCCGTTTAAAGGAAAGGATACCTCTAAGGGAGTTGTGCTGGAGTTTTATGCAAAGCCGACCTGGGAGGTACATGAGCTGGGAGCAATCTTTGCTTTTGTGGGAAGCGGAGAGTATGACGGAAAATTTTATTTTTCCCCGGGCTCCTATCTTGGATTTAACAGCCCGGGCTTCGGCGGATATTTTGATGCCAATCTGTTTAACTATACGCTTGTGACTGACTATATCAAGGACGGAGCAAAAATCAGAATCGAAGTAAATCCGTCCGGCTTTGCCGTATATGCCAATGATGCGCTTTGCTATGACCAGAGCATTCTGGCAGATCCGAATGCAGGCGCCGGAGACTATACGGCGGAATCTGATTTTTCCCCGGTGCTGACCTGGCTTGCCGGGGCAGATGTTCTGTATTTCGGCTACGGCTCCTGGTGGAATGCAGTGGGAACCAACGAGGCAAATATCAACCTGTCTGAGGTGAACTTCCGGCTGGCAGACGGTACGGTGGTGATGGATCAGCTTACTGCGGACAAGGATCTGGTGGAATCCCTGGGTGGCAGTGTGGCGGCAGCGGCAGAGGTGGAAGAGGGCGCAGACGTGGAGCTTACCGCGGCAGACGTGGAAATCTTTGACATCAACTCTGTGGAGTATGAGGGATCATCCGTATTGCCGGTGATGGCAGGTGTGGTGGTTATCGTTGCCGTTATCGGTGTGGTGGTTGTGATCGCCAGCATGAAAAAGCACACCTATGATGATATCTGATGGTAGGGAAGGCGTGTGGAAATAGCTTTGCAGAAATCAGGAAAGAAAGCGGGTCATTTCCATGGAAAATGTGATGCCGGTCCCCATGTTCGGAAAAATCAGGGCAGCGGCACAGTCCCATAGAAAGAGCAGCACCAACAGAGCAAGGAATGCACCGGAAATGCGCCGGGGTATCCGTTGCCAGAGCTGCCAGAGAGGCTCTGCCAGCAGACAGACCCAGACAGCACCGGCAATACCAAAGCCCAGAGCTGACCAGAGGCAGATGTAGCCTTTATAATTTAAGAACTGCCCGGAGTAATCCCAGTAGCGCAGTTCCCATACGGTATCAAGCAGCCATCCGATTGCAAGCTCCAAAACGGTTCCGGTCAGGGCAGTAAGGAGAAATACAGCAGCCGGATGGCTTTTTATTTTCCGGAAAAAAAGATAAAACACGACGGCGCCTGCTCCGTAAACGGGCAGCCAGGGACCGTACAGGAATCCGCGGTTGCGAAACGCCCCTTCCTTGACCAGGAAGATGCCAACCTCCCAGAGAAAGCCGCCCAGGGAGCCGAGGAAGAAATAAAAAACCAGCCGGGCTATGAAATTCATTGTGTGATTCTGCCCCGGGCAGCAGAGCTTGTGGAAATCCGGTTTGTGTTCCTTTTTTTTCATGGGAATAGCGTCCCCGTAAAAATCGGTTTTATGCAGTGGGCGGAGAGAGGCGTTTTCTTTTTGACTGGGTTATGATGGGAAGCGTGGGAGCAAAAGAAATTTTCATGAAAAACGCCTTGTAAACATGGAAATGGTATCTTATAATAAGAGCAATTAAGAAAATTCGCCCCGGTGTTCCCGGAGTGAAACAGGAGGAAACATTTTTATGGATAAGGAAGCAATTCTTTCCACAGAAAAGGTCATTGTCATTGACTTTGGCGGTCAGTACAACCAGTTGGTTGCACGGCGTGTCAGAGAGTGCAATGTCTATTGTGAGATATATTCCTACAGGACGGATATCGAGCAGATTAAGGCGATGCAGCCGAAGGGTATTATTCTGACGGGAGGTCCCAATAGCTGTTATGAGCCGGATTCTCCCACCTATTCAAAGGAGCTGTTTGAACTGGGAATCCCGGTTCTGGGTCTGTGCTATGGTGCACAGCTCATGATGCATGTGCTGGGCGGTAAGGTGGAAAAGGCGCCGGTTCGTGAGTATGGCAAGACCGAGGTCATTGTGGACAAGTCCTCCCCACTGTTTGGGGATGTGTCAGAGACGACCATCTGCTGGATGAGCCATTTTGATTATATTTCAAAGACTGCGCCGGGATTTCAGGTTACTGCCCACACGGCAGACTGTCCGGTAGCGGCGGCTGAGAACCGTGAAATGAATCTTTTCGCAATCCAGTTCCATCCGGAGGTGCTTCATACGCAGGAAGGAACGAAGATGCTCCACAATTTTGTGCGTGGTGTCTGCGGCTGTGCCGGAACCTGGAGAATGGATCATTTCGTTGAGAATTCCATCCTTGCCATCCGCGAGAAGGTCGGAAACGGCAAGGTGCTCTGTGCGCTGTCCGGCGGCGTGGATTCGTCTGTGGCAGCAGTTATGATGGCAAAGGCAATCGGTGACCAGTTGACCTGTGTCTTCGTCGATCATGGTCTTCTGCGCAAGAATGAGGGCGATGAGGTGGAGGAGGTCTTTGGACCGAACGGACCTTATGAATTGAATTTTATTCGCGTGAATGCGCAGGAGCGCTTCTACAGCAAGCTTGCAGGTGTCACCGAGCCGGAGAAGAAGCGTAAGATCATCGGTGAGGAGTTCATCCGCGTGTTCGAGGAGGAAGCAAAGAAAATCGGCGCAGTGGATTTCCTGGTTCAGGGCACGATTTACCCGGACGTGGTGGAGAGCGGTCTGGGCGGAGAATCCGCCGTCATCAAGTCTCATCACAATGTAGGCGGTCTTCCGGACTGCGTGGATTTCAAGGAAATCATTGAGCCGCTGCGCAATCTGTTTAAGGATGAGGTCCGCAAAGCCGGTCTTGAGCTTGGCATTCCGGAGAAGCTGGTGTTCCGCCAGCCATTCCCGGGTCCGGGACTTGGTATCCGTATCATCGGCGAGGTAACAGCGGACAAGGTTCGCATCGTGCAGGATGCCGATGCCATCTACCGTGAGGAGATTGCCAAAGCCGGACTGGACCGAAGCATCGGACAGTATTTTGCGGCGCTTACCAATATGCGCTCCGTGGGTGTTATGGGGGATGAGAGAACCTATGACTACGCGGTGGCGTTGCGTGCAGTCAATACAATTGATTTTATGACTGCGGAGGCCGCGGAGATCCCGTTTGCGGTATTGCAGACGGTGATGAGCCGGATTATTAATGAGGTGAGAGGGGTCAATCGGGTATTCTATGATTTGACCAGTAAGCCACCTGGGACGATTGAGTTTGAATAACGGACAAAAATGCCGAAAACCTGTATTTATGCGGGTTTCCGGCATTTGTTTTACAAAATGGCTCTATTTTGGCTCTATTTGTGTGCAGAGAGATTCCTAAAGACAATTTGGGGGAGAAACGATGGCAAAAAATATAATAAATAAATATTTGGAAAAAACTACAGATATTTATCATTTGGTTGATGAGACTTTTCTTACCGGTTTTGGTAGGGAACAGGGAAGTTTTATGCTTATGAAATATTATGAATTTTATTGTTCATATTGCAATAAACATAATCAAAAAATTCTATCTATAGACAAATTCCTGTTAAATGCAAGAAAAAGAAAAAACAAGATTATTCAAGTTTGTTGTCCATATTGTGGGAAAATTAGTATGGAAATGAGAATTGAGCCATATTCAAAACTTAAAAAAGAATTACAGTATTGCGTTGAATGTGGAAAAAAATCTACGGCAGTAAATATATTTCTTCAATTAAGTTCTTTACTAAGAATGCAAGAAGTCCATAATGCCGGATATAGTGCTCTTGTGAATAAATATAGTGAAGAGGATATGAAAATAATATCTTATGACATAATGCAAATGGAACTGGTTGAATTAGCAAGTATTCTAGAAAAGACGCTTAGAGATTTCTATATGGATATAGCTCACATAAAATATAGAAGTTATGGATTAGAATATATCGATGTTCTTATTGAAAAAAGTACAAGTAATGATTTTATGAATTTTGATAAGGCAAATAACCACTATAAAAAAGGGCTGAATATAAACCTTAAAGACTATGTTTCTTGTGAATGCAAAAATAATTTAGTTGATTTGGTTAATTTGAGAAATACAATTATACATAATAATGGAATGATTGATTCTAGATTTAAAAAGAGTGAAACATTTTTACGAGTATCAGATATGGTAGAAGGCAATTTGATTTTTGTGAAAAAAGATAACATCAATAGATATTTAGGGTCGGTTTTAGAATTGATTAACGCTGTTGAGGGAGAATTTGATTATATTTTCAACAGTCAGATGAATACGCTAATTGCTAATTACTATTTTAATGATAAAAGCGATACTTGTAATTGAAGGAGTTATATATTATATGAATAGTAATGAAATAATAGAAAACAACAAAACATATTGGAATGACCATGCCGATTTGTGGTTTGGAACAACAGCACTTCCAGTGTATGGGGTACGATTTCCAACAG
>JBJEJC010000161.1:0-6522 GCA_051877675.1 Roseburia sp.
ATGAACGGCATAAGCTCCAGCAGACCCTTGTAGCGCTCCTCGTTCTCCCTGGAGATATCGCAGCCGCTGTCTGTGATAATTCTTATCGTGTTGTCCATATTATTCTCCTTTCGAATCCTTATTTACTTCCAGAAAAAGCGGCTTCTTCTTTCCCTCTAACAGGAAAAGATATCTGGCATGAAAATTCTCCTGTGGCACAAAATGGCTCTGAAACTCCATCAGGTAAGCGGAATCATCTTCTTTTTCTGATTTGCCCAGCATATCCTTGAACATGGACGCAAGTTCTTCAATATCCTCCTTCTGCTTCTTGACATAGGTATCATCAGAAACATATTTGGACAATTGTTCACTCTCCTGCGGCGTCAGCTCCATCTGCGGTGTACGAAGAATGCTCTGCTTCACTGCCTGATTGCTGGTAGGAAGGCTCTTAACCTTCTGGGATATGGTGCGATACAGATTCTCCGCCTTTTTCTCGATGATAACGGTATAATCCTTGTTTAACTCAAAGCTTGCCAAATCCTCCACATAACCGCACAATCCTGGACAGGGAAGTCCGCCTAAGATCTCCCAGGCATTTGCCAGTGTCAGTTCCCCTTCCCGTTCTCCATATGTGGTTGACATAACAATCGGCTGCATATACGTGGTCTTGATTTTCTCCTTATCCCCGTACAGCCAGCAGGCATCCAGAAATTGCTGCATATACCCGCCGATTCCCAGCCATTCCACTGTAGTGGCCAGAATAATTCCGTCCACTTCCTTCATCGTCTGCGGCAGCGTGGCAATCTCATTCTTATGCTCATAAATATTAATTCTCTCTACGGTAACGCGAAGCTCCCGGAGCACTTCTTCCATTTTGCCCAGAACATACAGGGTAGGATCATCCAGCAGACCTCTGCCTCCATAATAAATATTTACTTTCATTCCTTATTATCCTCTCTCTATCGCAACTGCTGCTTTCAGTATATAAATTTTCTCCGCCAAAATCAATATTTTTGACGCTTTCGGTGATATAAAATCGCAGATACCACAAAGCCTGTGACAATACCTCCCACATGACACCAATTGTCCACGCCAATCGTAGAGAATCCATAGTACAGGCTCAATGCAACCATAAGAACCATTCCCCGGGTTGTAAGCCCCTCCAGATGTCCGCGATGGAAAATCACTGCCCAAAGCAGTCCGCCAATCACACCGAAAACAGCACCGGATGCACCGGCTGATACCGCATAGTCTCCCGTCCGCACCATCATATAAAAGGAAAGCAGTCCGCCCCCGATTCCCGACAGCAGGTAAATAAAAAGAAAACGGATATGCCCCACCGTCCGTTCCAGTCTTGCTCCCACACAGCAGAAAATAACCATATTATTCAACAGATGGGCGGCACCAAAATGTATGAACATTGCGGTAAGAATCCTCCACCACTGCCCATTGTAAAGAATGAAATCCGGGTACATACCGCCATGCTCTGCAATAAAAAACGCATTTTCGGTGCTCCCCATGCACTCCATAACAAGAAATACCGCTATATTCGTCACTGCAATCACAATTGTAAAGAAAATCTGTTTTATCGTCTCTTGGGCAGTCCGATCCTGCCGCCTCTGCGTATCCGGCACCCCGGCATCCAGATTCTCCAGTGCAGCACGCAGTCCCCAAAAGTCACCCGGCTGATTTTCATAGATAAAAAGCTGGCCGGTATCCGGACGATATGACCAGACCCGCTCCCGCAGAGCACACAGCTTTTGCACCTGTTCCTGGTTTCCTCCGATTATAAGTGTAAGTGTTTCCACATGATACACGGGAAATCCCTCCGGGAAATCCTTAAGACGCCCCTCCGGATGATAAAATAAATTAAGAGCCCGTTCCTCAAGGATTGCATGCATCTCCGGGGTAAGCTCATAGCCATTCCCGGCATCCACAGTCAAAACCACATGAAAGCCTTCCTGGTAATATTTATAAAATATTCCTATCTCTTCCGGTGCTGCCGGGCAGAAACGGTATCCATTTTCCAAAAACATTTCCTGTATTTCTTTTTGCATCTCACATATCCTCGCCATTGATACCGTTTATTATAATTTCTCAGACCGCAGATTGCAAATAGAATTCCCTGTTTACAGAAAACGGTATTTCTCGTCCGCAAACACAATGACTTCATTGGGCTGCAGACTGATTTTCATTTTATAATTCAGTAATTCTCCTCCCACCCACGTACCGTTAGAGGAATTTAAATCCTCCACAAAATAAACTCCATCCGTCTGGGTAATTCTCGCATGCTGCCGGCTTACCGCCCGGCTGGAGATATAACCGTCACAGGCTGCACCGCTCCCTATGATAAACGGATCCTTATCTATCTTGATATCCTGTTCATCTCCGGCTCCCTCGTAACGAAGCATTCCCCGTTTTGTCTCCGTTAATTCTGACAGAAGCACCGTAGGACGTCCCGTCTTAACAGATTCCTCCTCCTGCTCCGGCAAAAATACAAACGGTTCCTCCTGCTCATGCTTTCCGAAACAGTTACGCAGAAACTGCCCGATTTTCATCCGTCCCGTACCCAAAGCAATATCCTTTTTGCGCCCTTTTTGCGCCGGCTTTCTCTGCTCCGATTCCTTTTCTTTCCACGGTAAATTTATTTTTTCAAAAAGCTTCCATTTCCAGACACATTTCCATTTTCCCCGGCATTCCTGCTTATCCATGCCAAAATAATCTTCTTTATTTTCATTCTCCGGCAAACTTAATCCGGTCTTGTTCTGACCTTCCTGCGGTTCCCGGAATACCACAGACTCCGTCCGTCCCGCATCTTTTTCCTCCTGCGGGTAAGATACCGTTATACTCTCACGGATATCCGTCAATGAGCATCCTGTTTTCCTTGTCTTCTCAAAAAGTTCATAGGCAATTTTAACGGCATTCTTGTCCTTATGGTCCAGCTTTGTCAGAAGATACTCCATAAATCTCTGCAAATTTTCCATGAAGGACATTTCTCCGACCGGGCAATAACCGAACTGGATTTCTTCCGTTTCCCGGTCTAAAAATATGCACTCTTCTTCCAACAGCAGACACTGTTCCTCTAACAGCATCCCATCCAAAGCCTCAATAATTCCACACATCGCAGATAGCAGCCGGCACAAAAGCTCCTGATTTATTTCCTGTTGCTCCAGCAGCATCTCCAATGACTGTTTCCCGGTGATGTCATACCATAACTCCTTCTGCATATCCTGCTCCCCACAAAAAGGAATTAAAAGCCCCCGGATCTGATTATGTTCCAGCATTCTTTTTTCATATACCGTCATCTCCCGGTCGGGAGTCAGCACCATATAGCTCCCCTTAAGATTTCTGATATAATCAATCTTCATTTTCTCCATGTATCAATTCCTCTACCAACGTCGACTGATAAAATCCTTTCAGAACATTCGGCTTTTCCCTGCAGGAAATGGCAATTGCTATTTCCCGGGTCTCCTCGTGAAGCCGGATTTCTCCCTGTATTGCCAGCACAAATACAAACAATACCAAGGGTATTATCATCGATGCTTCGATTGTAAGACTTCCTTGTAATTTCATCATATCAGACACAACAGATATGCCAGAAACAGAAACGGAATAAACGGCATACTGTCCTTTCGCCCCTTCCTCTTCGTAATCAAAAGAATTGCTGCCGCCACCGCAGCAAGCAAAAAAGCCACAAAAATCAACTGCAGGTTCCCCCAAAATCCCAGAAAAATCCCTGTTGCCATAAGTACTGTTCCGTCTCCCGCTCCAATGCAGCCCTTTCCAATCCATGATATCAGTATAAACACTGCTCCCACACCGATTCCCGCCAATATATCCGCCATGCTGTTTTTGTGCAGGAATAAATGAAGCGTCAGTCCCACGATTCCCAGCAGCAACGGAATATAGATATAAATCTGCTTTTCTTTCCAGTCCCGGTATGCCAGCACTGCCAATCCCCCAAGCAAAACCGCATTCTCTATCATGTTCCCTCCTTTCCGGCATTACCGCACCTGCTGCAGGGACGCCGTTCCCCTGCCTCCGACAGCCGGATCATCCGCACTGTCCGTTTGATTCTGCTACAGTTCAAATCAGAATGATACCGGTTTCCCTGTTCCGTAATATATACCTTGTCCAAATTGCTATTTTTTTCCGCGCAACGTTCGCATTCATAGTACTTTTCTCCATTTTTATTCCGAAGTTGCGCGAGATCCCCATAAGAAACCATACTTACAGAAAGTGCGAGATACGTGCATGCCGAATACCTGTGATAGACCTTCCCCGTTTCGGTCACATAAACCCAGCAATCATCCGAATCCGTCTCACTGTCACCATACCAGCCAGTCCACTTCCGGCATGATGTATGCCAGGTTAAACGCACCGTCCGTTTTCCCAGAAGTTCCACCGGAAGCTTTACCTGGCACTGAGCCAGAAGCTCAATATAATCCCCGTCAAAGGAAGACTGCAAGAAACTTATTCCTAAAAGCCCGCCCTTTACATAACGTGTTATCACTGGTTCATCACGCAGTTCTCCCGCGACAAAGGATGTAGCTATAACTGCTCCGGTTTTTTCCAGAAGTTCCTCTCCCTGCTCCCCAGCCGCATACACCGCAAGGTACCTTCCCGTACGGTTAAGTGCATCCGAAACAACTAGCTGTACCTGCAAAAGCCGGAAGTAGAACAGGATTGTCACAAAAAAACATGCCAAAAACGGTAAAATCACTGCTGCCTCCACCGTAAGCACACCGGAAAGGCGGGTGTATTGCGGTACCTCCTTATTTTCCAATCCGCTGATTTTATTTGCAGCCTTCGGGAAAAGAACAGTACCGATACTTCCAGGGAGAGATTTTGTTCCTTTCAAATTTTTAATCGGGTAACGCAAAAGAGGCACCGCGATACACCCCCTTTCATGATATGTAAGAAAATTCCGTGGTTTTCCAGAATAGAAGCTGCTTTTCTTTAAATTTTCCAATTGTCACCAGCCTGGAGAAAATCGGCGCTGCCGAAAATTCCACATCATATCGAAGTCCACAGATCATATAGTCCAGCCTGCAATCCTGATACAACGGAGTCAGGCGAAGATTCTGTTCCATAATATCCATCATGCGATACGCCAGTTCCTTTTGGGATTTTGTAAAAAGCAGCATCTTAAGATAATTCTGATAGCTAAGTCCGTTGCTGCAGTCTTTCGCCTTAGAAGTTCCCTGAAATGAAGAAAGAAGATTCTCTGTATCCACCGTCCACTGTTCCCTGCTTTTTATCAGTGCAATCTTATCGCCCGCCAGCAGCGCCCTCACATCCTGTATGCTCTCCACATACGCCCATGCAGCTACGATTCCTGCCTGTACCACTTTGATAATTGCCACGTTTCCGGTAAAGCCCGCCAAAGCTTCCGCCAGTAGCAGCGCATTGTTCATTTTTCCGCTGTCCCCCACAATATGAATAATATTTGCAGCCTCCCGCAGAGCCAGAAGACGTATCACGGTTCCTTCCAGATTTGCTTTATCATTCGCTTTTCCGCAAAGAAGATATTCCAGCTCGTAGGCCAGCGCATGATCCGTTGTCGGCTTCGTATAATCCGAAAAATATTCTCCCGCATACTCCAGCACCAGAATCCGCTCATACCATTCCGTATCCCTCTCTGCCGTTCCGTTTCCTTTTTCCAGCTTTCTATGTGTCAGGGATTCCTCCAGGCTGATTTGGCTTTTGGATAAAGTCTCTACTTGTTCCACCACCATCCCCAAAACCGCATTTTGTTTTAACTGCAATACGATTTCCAGTGGATTTTCCTCGACCTCCTGTGGTCCTTCCTCCACCTCCGTACTGCTGCCATCTCCCTCTCCATCCTCTGCTGCCTTTCTTTCCTCCAGTGCCTTTTCAATTGTATCGCTGGCATTCTCCACACTGTAACCGTCACTTTCTTTTTCTGCCGCCAATCCGTCCTGATAATTCTCCAGAATCCGTTCCGCTGCCTCCCTCGGCAGATTCTGTTTCATATAGGAAGAAACAGCCTCAAAAAATACACTTCCATCTCCATCGGTCAACAGTTCATAGGACACCGGCATGACAGCCGATGGCTGTAATTCCAGCAAATTGATGCCTCTGTCCTCTCGGGTAAGATTTGCAGACAAATGTTCATAGAGCTTTCCCGACACCCGGTCAATGGAAAAATCATCTGTCCCATAAGCACCGTCCAGGCAAAGCAGCCGGTATTCCTTCCATAGTTTTTCCTGATATTCGCCGCAAACTGATTCTATCCCAAGATCTGCCAGAAGTCCCGCACAGGTATCCAGACCGTATACCCGTGCGGATTCCAGAAGCGCCAGAAGCAGAGATGCCACCAGCATCATGCTCAGGGCAGCAAAAACGGTCACGCTTCCCTTCTGACGTTTCATCATATACTTCCCGCTTTTTCTGTAATCGTCTGGAAAATGCCTTTTACCAGACTGGTAAGCTGTTTCTTAAAAATAATCACCAGTCCTATCAGCACCACAAATAATTTTACTATGGGATTTCAAATGCAGTGTTTTCAAGGGTTTTAAC
>JBJEJC010000162.1:0-32027 GCA_051877675.1 Roseburia sp.
ATGGGTCGAGGACGGCGACTTTGAGATATTTAAAAAGAGAGGTCTTACCGCGGTCACCAATCCGGCGTCGAACTTAAAGTTGGCTTCCGGTATCTGTCCCACCAAACGGTTTGTGGATGAGGGGATTTCCATGGCAATCGGAACGGACGGTCCGGCAAGTAATAACTGTCTGGATATGTTTCGGGAGATGTTTCTGACCTCTGCTCTGGCAAAGGTCCGGGAGATGGATGCAGAGTGCGTTTCCGCCGATGAAATCCTTTACATGGCAACCGCAGGCGGAGCGAAGGCAATGCTCCTCGATGACTGCGACAGTCTTGCCGTTGGGAAGAAGGCGGATATTGTTATGATTGATCTGCAGCAGCCCAATATGCAGCCGGAGAACAATATCGTAAAGAATCTGGTTTACAGCGGCAGTAAGCAGAATGTGAAGATGACCATGGTAAACGGCAGAATCCTTTATGAGGACAATCATTTTGAGATTGGCTTTGATCCGCAGGAAATCTACCGCAGAGCGAACGCAATCATTGGCAGAATGAAATAGGAAGCTGCCGTGGCGGCTTCCCGGGTAGAAATGAGGAACAATTATGCGTGTAATTTTTATACATCACAGTTGTTTTGTGGTGGAGCTGGATGAAAAAGTACTGATTTTTGACTGGTTTGCAGGTGATCGGGTGGAGGGCTTTCAGTTTCGGGGAACGCTGCCGGAGTATGAACCGGATACACCGGTGTATGTTTTTGCCAGCCATAAGCACAGGGATCATTTTGACATAGATGTGCTGCATCTGGCAGAGAAATACCGGAATATCCATTTCATTTTTTCCAAAGACTGCAAGATGACGGGCAATTTTCTGAAAAAGCATGGATTTCCGGAGAGCGTCAGGGACAAGATACTTTATACAGGCGCCAATGCCAGATACCGGGTGGATGACGTGGAGATTGAGACACTGCGTTCCACGGATGCCGGAGTGGCATTTTATGTGGAATCCCGCGGCATTAGCTGCTTCCATGCCGGAGATTTAAACGACTGGAAGTGGGATGGAGCCGGAGAACTGGTGAATGGTAATATGGAGCGGGCTTACCGCGGACAGATCCGGCTGCTGAAAAATAAAAAGATTAATCTGGCATTTATCCCCATGGATTCCAGACAGGGAAGTTACCAGACCCTGGGGATGGATTATTTTTTGCAGAATGTGGATGCGGATTACGTGTTCCCGATGCATATGTGGCAGGATTATTCCGGAATCGGGGAATATAAGAGGAAAATCACGAATCAGGCAATGGCGGAACGCATTGTGGAACTATACCATGAAAATCAGGTGGTGCCCATTGAGGTGCGGTGATTTTATGACTTGACGATAGGAAAACAGTTGCGCTATACTTACTTAGTTAATAATGTTTTACCGGTTACGGTTGGAGAAGAGAGAAAGGCAGGGACAAGCTATGGCATTTTTGGGTTGGTTTCTTCAGTATGTAATTATTTTTATTATTCTTGTGGCTGTAGCAGGCGTTGGAATCTTCGTGGGAAAGAAACTGCGGGATCGCAAGGATGCCAAGGCAGCAGCCGAGGTTACAGAGGAAAAATAACATCCGTAGGATGTTACGAACCCCTGCCGGAAGAGACCGGCGGGGGAATATTCAGGAAACACAATTTTGGAGGACGTAGTCGTGAAGAAGTTTTACGGAGAGAACGAGTTGCGCCGGATGTATCTGGAGTTCTTTGAAAGCAAGGATCATCTGCGCATGAACAGTTTTTCATTGGTACCACACAATGACAACAGCTTATTATTGATCAATGCAGGTATGGCTCCCTTAAAGCCATATTTTACCGGACAGGAGATTCCGCCGAGAAGACGTGTTACCACCTGTCAGAAATGTATCCGTACCGGCGATATTGAGAACGTGGGCAAGACAGCAAGACATCTGACTTTCTTTGAGATGCTGGGTAATTTTTCCTTTGGTGATTATTTTAAGCATGAAGCCATTGCATGGTCCTGGGAATTCCTGACAAAGGTGCTGGGACTGGAGGAAGACCGGCTGTATCCTTCCATCTACGGAGAGGATGACGAGGCATTTGAAATCTGGAATAAGGAGATTGGTGTTCCGGCGGATCGTATCACCCGTTTCTACCGTGATCCGGAGACAGGAGAGTGCGATAACTTCTGGGAGCACGGTGCAGGTCCCTGCGGTCCCTGTTCTGAGATTTACTATGACCGTGGAGAGAAATATGGCTGCGGCAAACCGGATTGTAAGGTTGGCTGTGACTGTGACCGTTTTATGGAGGTATGGAACAACGTATTTACTCAGTTTAACGGTGACGGTAAGGGCGGCTATGAGGAACTGGATCAGAAGAATATTGATACCGGTATGGGACTGGAGCGTCTTGCTGTGGTAATGCAGGATGTGGATTCGGTATTTGATATCGATACCATGAAGGCAATTCGGGATAAGGTATGCGAACTGTCCGGAAAGACCTATCAGACGGATGCGTTGGATGATGTTTCCATTCGTCTGATTACGGATCATATCCGTTCCGCTACATTTATGGTATCTGACGGTATTATGCCTACCAACGAGGGACGCGGTTATGTGCTGCGCCGTATTATCCGCCGTGCTGCCCGCCATGGAAGAATGCTTGGCATTGACGGCACTTTTATGGCAGAGCTGGCAAAGACGGTTATCCAGGAGAGCAAGGACGGTTATCCGGAACTGGATGAGAAAAAGGACTTTATTTTCAAGGTTCTGACCCAGGAGGAGGAGAAGTTCAATAAGACCATCGACCAGGGTCTTGCAATTCTTTCCGAGATGGAGGAGAAGATGCAGAAGGCTGGGGAGAAGGTACTCTCCGGTGCAGATGCGTTCAAGTTATATGATACCTACGGCTTCCCGGTGGATTTAACCCAGGAGATTTTAGAGGAGAAGGGCTTTTCCATTGATGAAAAAGGTTTTCAGGCGGCGATGGAAGAACAGCGTACCAAGGCGAGAAAGGCTCGTAAGGTGACCAATTACATGGGAGCAGATGTGACCGTGTATGAGTCCATCGATCCGTCCATAACTACAGAATTTGTAGGGTATGACAAGCTGACGGCGGTTTCCAAGGTTTCCGTGCTTACGACAGAAACAGAGCTGGTGGAGGCACTTTCTGATGGAGAAGTGGGAACTATTATTGTCGATGAGACCCCGTTTTATGCGACCATGGGTGGTCAGCAGGGAGATAAGGGTGTGATTAAGACTGCCTCCGGCGAGTTTGTTGTGGAAGATACCATTAAGCTTCTTGGCGGCAAGGTGGGGCACATCGGTAAGATGGCAAGCGGCATGATTAAGGTGGGGGATGAGGTTACCTTATCCGTGGACGAGAATCTTCGCGCAAAGACCTGCAAGAACCATTCTGCGACCCATCTTCTGCAGAAGGCTCTGCGTGAGGTGCTTGGAACCCATGTTGAGCAGGCCGGCTCCTATCAGGACAGTGAGCGTACCCGTTTTGATTTCAGCCATTTTGCAGCTATGACCGATGAGGAGCTTGCAAAGGTTGAGCAGATTGTAAATGAGCAGATTGCAGAGGGACTTGAGGTACGCACCGATGTTATGACAGTGGATGAGGCAAAGAAGAGCGGTGCCATGGCGCTGTTCGGTGAGAAATATGGCGAGAAAGTCCGGGTGGTTTCCATGGGTGAATTCTCCAAGGAACTCTGTGGTGGTACCCATGTTAAAAATACCGGTGATATCGCAGCCTTCAAGATTATTTCTGAGAGCGGTGTGGCAGCAGGTGTCCGCCGTATCGAAGCACTGACCGGGGAAAATGTATTTGCTTATTATAAGAAGATTGAGGAGGAGCTTGCAGCAGCGGCGAAGGCAGCAAAGGCAACTCCGGCAACTCTGGTGGAGAAGATTGAGCATATGCAGGCTGAGATTAAGGCGCTGCAGAGCGAAAACGAATCCTTAAAGAGCAAAGCAGCTCAGGAGGCTCTGGGCGACGTTATGGATCAGGTTGTGGAGGTTAAAGGTGTAAAACTTCTTGCCACCAGCGTTTCCGGTGTGGATATGAACGGACTGCGTGATCTTGGTGACCAGTTGAAGGGCAAATTGGGAGAAGGCGTGGTTGTGCTTGCTTCCGAGTGCGACGGCAAGGTGAATCTCATTGCCATGGCAACGGACGGTGCGATGGCGAAGGGCGCCCATGCAGGTAACCTGATTAAGAGCATCGCCGGTAAAGTAGGCGGTGGCGGCGGCGGACGCCCCAATATGGCACAGGCAGGCGGCAAGAATCCCGCCGGTATCCCGGATGCCATTGCGGAGGCGAAGAACGCATTAGAAGGGCAGATTGCTTAGATATAGAAAAAACGCAATAAAAAAATCTTTGTACCAGAAAGGTGCAAAGATTTTTTTATTGCGTTTTATCATGTTTTAAAATATCTTCGACTTCGCAGTCGAGAATAAAGCATAAGGTATCAAGTGTATCTGTTGTGATGGCTTTTCCGTTTTTCATGCGTTGAAATGTATTGGCAGACATACCATGCTTAAAAATAAGCTGATAAACAGTTAAGCCTTTTTTGGCTAATGTGTCGTAAAAAGGTTGATAAGAAATCATAATTACTTAACCTCCGCATAAGAGATTACCATACTTAATCTGTTGACTATGCTCAAAATATTGAGTATAATGTATGTAATTTACGAAAAAAGCTGCTTTATGAAACATGGAAATGTTTTCTAAACATGTTTATAAGCGGTATCAGGAGGAAGAATATGAAAATATTTGATGTCATCAAATATGAGGGGACAAATGATGTATTTGTCTGGAAATTCCCCGGCGAAGATTTCAATACGCTTTCTCAGCTTATTGTTTCGGAGTCGCAGGAGGCGTTGTTTTTTAAGGACGGGAGAGCATTGGATTTATTCGGACCGGGCAAATATACGCTGCATACGCAGAATATTCCTTTGATAAGAAGATTTGTAAATCTGCCGTTTAATGGAGAGTCTCCTTTCAACTGCCAGGTGTACTTTATTAACAAGGTTGTTTCCATGGATGTTATGTGGGGGACAAGCAGTCCCATTCCGATACAGGATGCAGTCTATAAGATTATTTTGCCGGTGAGAGCCAACGGACAGTTTGCAGTCAGAGTGGTGGATAGTAGAAAATTATTGGTGAAACTGGTGGGAAACATCAGTGAATTTGACCAGACTGCGTTAAAAAAGTATTTTAAAGGAATATTACTTTCGAACATCAAGGATTACATTGCAACGCAATTCGTTCAGAAACAGATTTCGTTTCTTGAAATACACTCGCATTTAAAGGAGATATCAGCCGGAATTTGTAGAGAACTGGAAGAAGAATTCCTGCAATACGGGCTGGAATTGGTGAATTTTAATGTCAATGAAATTACGCCACCCGAAGATGATCCTTCTTATATGCAACTGAAAAAAGCGCTTGCAAAGAAAGCGGAAATGTCCGTGATGGGCTATGATTATCAACAGGAAAGAACCTTTAATATGCTGGATAAAGCGGCGGCAAACGAAGGAAGTGCAGCGGGGTTCATGGGTGCCGGTATGGGATTTGGTATGGGGACAAATCTTGGAAATGTACTGGGTGGAGCAATGGGCAATGCTGTGGCAAATGTTCAGCGGGACATGGAAGTTGGACAAAAGGAGGAAACAAGGCTGGTGTGTTCTTCCTGTGGAGCCAATATACCGGCAGAGTCTAAGTTTTGCCCTGAGTGTGGAAGCAGATTGGAAGCTGTATGCAGTCAGTGCGGGGCGAAAATTATTCCGGGAGCTAAGTTTTGCTTAGAGTGCGGAAATAAAGTTGGAATGTAGTCAGGAGGAATGTAGCGTGGCTTTGCGGAAGATATTCTGTCCCGAATGCGGACAGGAAATACAGATTGATGAAAAAAAAGAATTTTGCTTTTGTCCACAGTGCGGAAAACGGATTGAAATTGCTCGGCGACAGAAGCAGGATATCTTGAATGTCAACCAGGAAGTACAGGTGGAAATGGACAAACTCCAGAAAGGGCTTGAGGAGGCATCGTTTTATTTTAAACTGAGCAGGGATAAAAAAGAAGATGAGAAATATGATGAAGAGCCAACTTATTATTTGAAAGCACAGGACATACTGCTTGACCTTTCGACGCAATATCCGGATGATTATCGGATATGGTGGGAACTTTGCAAACCGGTGGATTTTTATAATCCTTTATCCGGTGCGGATTTTTATGGAAGATATGCGGTAAATGAGGACTATTTTTGGAAGGCACTTGATAGGGCGGAACTTGAGGATAAACGCAGACTGATTGATGAGCATGACCGGTATGTGGAGTGTAAGAAAAATATGAGGGAGCAGGCAGAGCGTAAAAGCCGGGAGGAACAGGAATTACAGGAACGTGCACTGGAGGAGAGGGAAAGAGAGAAAGAAAAGTGGCAGGAAGAAACTGTTCAGACGCAACAGGAGTTGAGCAGTGAGCTATGGCAGATGTTGTGGAATAGAGATTATACCAGAATCAATAATACCTTTTTTAATCTGCCGCTGGAGGATGAGCGGATGATTGTAGGAGTGTTTAAGGATGTTGCACAGGTAATGTATCTTATGACATTCCGCATAGATG
Organism: Roseburia sp.; assembly: GCA_051877675.1. Taxonomy (GTDB): domain Bacteria; phylum Bacillota; class Clostridia; order Lachnospirales; family Lachnospiraceae; genus Roseburia. The sequence continues at coordinate 6,594 of JBJEJC010000162.1, forward strand.
GGAGAAAAGAAGCGGTTATTTATAGGGAGCAGACGATTGCCATCGTGTTTGATGAGTGTGGTTGTGCGATAAAAATTGATGGCAAACCGGTCAGAATCCGGACGTCAGGAGAGGCGCTTTCTATTGTGGCAGAAGAGGACGGAATGTACTATGTCAATGGAACAAAGCTATTTACAAACCCGCAGTATGTGGAAACACTTATGAAAAAGGCAAAGAAGCCTCATGGGGCATTTGCAGATATTTTTTTATAGAGAATGAAAGGAAGATGTGTTATGAAATGTAAAAATTGTGGAGCAGAAATAGGAAATGAGGTAAGGGTATGTCCGTATTGTGATACGGAAGTGGATTTGTGTAAAGACAGAGAATGCCAGGTGGAGGAGATGGACACCAAGACAGCGGTGGCAGAAAAGGAACCGGAGAAAAGTAACGTTTCGGCAGATTCACTGTATGGGAAGAAATATGAATTTTCTTCTTCAAGAGGGGCAAACCTTGCAGGGATATTTAATTCCAAAATATGCAGTACCGTAGAGGTGCGGGAAGACAGGCTTTTGATTAACATTACGCCCAAACGGATGAATACGGCACCGGCAGTTTTTTTGGAGGATATCACCGGGATTGATATTTCCGCCAAGATAAATCTTTATTATTGGCTTTGGATTATTATCAGTGCGATAGGCGGGATATTTGCGCCATGGCTGTTTATAGCCACCGCGTTGTTTGTCTTTTGCGGTCTTGATCGGAAAATCACTATTTCCCAGAGGAATGGTGTGCGGGTGGTCATGTATGCACAGACAAAGTCGGAGGCAGAAGGTTTTAAAGAGGATATGAAAAAAATCACGAAGATACAGTAGGAGGATGAAGTGAAAATGAAGAAATATAACAGAGCTATATTGGTTCTGACAGCCTGTATGATGCTGAATGGATGTGGCAGTGACGATATCACGGATCAGGTGGCAAATGTGGTTCAAGCGGAGAATCCAAATGTTTTGGGAGTGAAAGAAGGTACAAACAGTGCGTATCCCGGAATGACCTATGGGGAAGCATTTGATAGTTTTTTCGGTTCTCCAACGTGGAAATATTTTCAGGGAACAAAAGAGGGACTTGATGAAAATGGAGACGGGGAACCGGATTATGTGGAGGAAAATGTAGACGTTGTTGAGTTTACAGGATATTGTACCTACCATGATGTGGAGGTAAAAGCACTTATTCAGTTTACACTGGATAATACGGAAGGTACCTTTGAGGCTACATATCTTTCCTTTAATGATGTCCCACAGGATGAATTAACCCTTCTGGCATTGCTCAATGCTGTATTTACAAATGGGGATGCTGCGGAAGTAAGCGAGAATCCGGAAACAGAAGAAATGGATAGTGAGAATGATTACGAGCTGCTGCCAGAATATATAGAACTTATCTGCTCATTCAGTGATCCGCCAGATTTACAGGGTGATGCGTTGGAAGCGTATTATAAAGAAGAGTATGATGCGTGGAAGCGTGGGGAAGGCTGTAGATTTATTATTGTTGATGAAACGGGACATTTGAAAATTGACGACCATTCGGCTGAGTACAGTGGTGAGTGGAGTGATACTTATAGTGAGAGATGTCATATGTCAATCCAATCAGACGGAATATATTATCAGATAGATATTAACTGGAGCAGCAGCGCCTGTGAGAATACACACTGGCAATTCTGGGGAACCTATGATAGTACACTGGGGGCAATTACATATACCGGATATTGCATAGAGGAATACTATCCGGGTGATGGGGAAGTGCAGGAGACATATACTTATACCGATGGCACAGGTTTGATTTATATGGGAAATGACGGCATGCTATACTGGATTGATGACATTCAAAACCAGGGCGAGAACTGTGCATTTGCAAAAGTGCAATATTGAATTTAAATTAGGCGCTGTAAAATAAATTGTCTGAATTTTTTAGATTTTTCCAAAAACGGTTGACGAATGGAAAATATGTGTTATACTACTATATAGTGCAATGAAGATTACCCAAACAGTTGAATATGCACAATACGCAACTGGAGGGAGGTTAGGTGTGAGATAATGTCTAGTGTAATAGTAAAAGAGAACGAGACTTTAGATAGCGCTTTACGCAGATTCAAGAGAAACTGTGCAAAAGCTGGTATCCAGCAGGAGATTCGTAAAAGAGAACATTACGAGAAGCCAAGTGTAAAACGCAAGAAAAAATCTGAAGCAGCTAGAAAAAGAAAATACAATTAATGTATAGGAAAAGACCATCACATTCGTGATGGTCTTTTTCGATGTACATCCGGCAGTGGAATAATGCTTGAATGAAGTGGATCTGCTTCCCTACGAGGGAGAATGGTATGCGGAAGTCATATTCCGTTCTAAGAAGTAAATTGCAACCGGGATTATTTTGTGGTAGTATGTCTAATAGATTTGGCTGTAAAGGGTGTTTTGCGCCCGGAGACAGGGAATAAACGGAAAGGTCAGAAAACGCTATGAAATGGAATAAATATACGATAGAGACCACCACGGCGGCAGAGGATTACATGAGCTCCATGCTGATGGAACTGGGAATTGAGGGAGTAGAGATTGAGGATAATGTTCCGCTCTCCAAGGCGGATCAGGCGGAGATGTTTATCGACTTCCTGCCGGAGCTTCCGCCGGATGACGGAGTGAGTCATGTGAGCTTTTATCTGGAGGATGACGGAGAGGATCATACCGCGCTCTTAAAAGAAGTGAAGCAGGGACTTGAGGAACTGCGTAAGATCGTGGATGTGGGAAGCGGAGTCATCACCTCTGACCAGACGGAGGATCTGGACTGGATCAACAACTGGAAGAAGTTCTTCAGTTCTTTTTATATTGAAGACATTCTGATAAAGCCCACCTGGGAGGAATTAAAGCCGGAGGATGCGGACAAGTTTCTGATTGAAATTGATCCGGGGGTTTCCTTTGGAACGGGAAAGCATGAGACAACACAGCTGTGTATCCGTCAGTTGCTGAAATATATCCGCGGAAACAAGGAATACACACCGGTGAACCGCCATCCGAAGGTACTGGATGTGGGATGTGGCAGCGGAATCCTCTCCATCGTGGCACTAAAGCTGGGGGCGGAGTGTGTTGTGGGCACAGATCTGGACCCGGACTGCATGACATCCACTTACGACAACATGGCGGTGAATCATCTGGACCGGGAGCTTGGCACTTTTTATGTGGGAAATCTCATCGATGATGTGGCGCTTCAGGAAAAAGTGGGAACGGAAGAATATGACATTGTGGTGGCAAATATTCTGGCAGATGTGATTATCCCCATGGCACCGGTGATTCCGGCACGCTTGAAATCCGGCGGCTATTTTATCACCTCCGGCATTATCGATTTTAAGGAAAATGAAGTGAAAAAAGCGATTGAAGCAGCCGGACTTGAGGTAGTGGAGATTAATCATCAGGGCGAGTGGGTGAACATTACCGCACGGAAGAATTAGGAAAACGGAGGACGTCTATGTATCAGTTTTTTGTGGCAGATACCCAGATTGCAGGGGAGACGGTCACTATTGAGGGGGAGGACGTAAAGCATATCCGCAGCGTACTCAGAATGCGCCCGGGAGAGCAGGTGCGAGTCAGCAGCGAGAACGGCAGAAATTATTACTGTGAGCTGACAGAGATTACGGAGCGGCTGGTGCTTGCCCATATTCTTCGGGAGGATACGGCGGGAACGGAGCTGCCCTGCCGCGTTTATCTGTTTCAGGGATTGCCCAAAAACGATAAGATGGAACTGATTATTCAGAAAGCGGTGGAGCTTGGAGTCTATGAAGTGATTCCCGTGGCAATGAAAAACTGTGTGGTGAAGCTGGATGAGAAAAAGGCTTCTGCCAAAGCAGCCCGCTGGCAGGAGATTGCAAAAAGCGCGGCAAAGCAGTCAAAACGGAGTCTCATTCCCCGGGTATCCATGCCTGTGAACTTCCGGCAGGCGGTTGAACGGGCGGAAGAGCTTGATGTGCGGCTGGTTCCATATGAGAACGAGCGGGGGATGGATGCCACCAGGGAGGTGCTATCGTCCATTCGGCCGGGACAGTCAGTGGGAATTCTGATTGGACCGGAGGGCGGTTTTGCCCCGGAGGAGATTGCGATGGTGCAGGATACGATGCATTTAATCTCTCTGGGAAACCGGATTCTTCGGACGGAGACCGCAGGTTTTACGGCACTGGCATTTCTGATTTATGAAATAGAGGGAAAGGAATAGAAGATGATTGCATATCTGGATAATTCTGCTACTACAAAGTGCAGTGAACGTGCCAGGGATCTGATGGTGAAGATTCTTACTGAGGATTTTGGAAATCCGTCTTCCCTGCACGGCATGGGAGTTGTGGCAGAGGATTATATCAAAGAGGCAAAAACAAAGATTGCAAAAACGTTAAAGGTGGAGGAAAAGGAGATTCTGTTTACCTCCGGCGGTACGGAGTCCAACAATATGGCGTTGATTGGAACGGCGCTTGCCAACCGGCGGGCGGGAAACCACATCATAACCACCTCCATTGAGCACGCATCCGTCGCGGCACCACTGGCATTTTTAGAGGAGCAGGGCTTTCAGGTGACGAAGCTTTCCGTGGATGGGGATGGGAGGATTTCTCTGGAAGAACTCCGCGATGCGGTGCGCGAGGATACGATCCTGGTGTCCGTTATGATGGTGAATAATGAAATCGGAGCCGTGGAACCCGTTGCGGAGGCGGCGGAGATTATCCATACAAAGAATCCGAATACGGTTTTTCATGTGGATGCCATCCAGGCATATGGGAAATACCGGATTTATCCGAAGAAAATGGGCATTGATCTGTTGTCTGTCAGCGGTCATAAAATCCATGCGCCGAAGGGAACGGGCTTCCTGTATATCCGCGATAAAGTGAAGATTAAGCCGCTCATTTACGGCGGCGGGCAGCAGAAGGGAATGCGTTCCGGCACGGAGAATGTACCGGGGGTGGCGGCGCTAGGGGAAGCGGCGGCAGAGATATACGAGAATTTCGAAGAAAAAATCGAGCGGATGTATGAGTTGAAGCAGCATTTCATTGAAGAGATAACAAAAATTGAGGGAGTGACGGTAAACGGCAGAACTGGAAGAGACTCCGCTCCTCAGATTGTCAGTGTCAGCGTGGACGGTGTCCGCAGTGAGGTGATGCTGCACACATTGGAGGAGAAGCAGATTTATGTATCCGCAGGAAGTGCGTGCTCCTCCAACAAGCCGTCGGTGAGCAGCACCTTAAAGAGCATTCATCTGAAAAAAGAACTGCTGGAATCTACGGTGCGGTTCAGCTTCTGTGTGAATACTACACGGGAGGAAATCGATTATGCTATAGAGGCGATGCAGGAGGCAGTGCCGAGGTTGCGGCGCTATCGGAGACATTAAACAGTACAGTATTATGGAAGGAGAATTCAATGTATCGAGCTTTTTTGATTAAATATGCGGAAATCGCCATAAAGGGAAAAAACCGGTATCTGTTTGAGGATGCCCTGGTGGCACAGATTGTCAAGGCATTAAAAAAGGTGGACGGCAGCTTTACCGTCCGGAAGGAACAGGGAAGAATCTATGTGGAGACCGAGGGGGGGTATGACTTCGACGAGACCGTGGAGGCACTGAAATGTGTGTTTGGTATCGTTGGCATCTGCCCGGTGGTGCTGCTTGAGGATGAGGGCTTTGATAAACTGGCGGAGGAGGTTATCCGCTATATCGACGCGGTATACCCGGACAAGCATTTCACATTCAAGGTGAATGCCCGTCGTGCCAGAAAAAACTATCCGCTGGAATCCATGGAGATCAACGCGCAGCTTGGAGAACGTATTCTGGATGCATTCCCGGAGGTACGTGTGGATGTACATCATCCGGATGTAATGTTAAATATTGAGATCAGAAACCAAATCAATGTATATTCCACAGTAATCCCGGGACCGGGCGGTATGCCTGTTGGAACCAATGGAAAAGCCATGCTCCTGTTGTCCGGCGGTATCGACAGCCCGGTGGCAGGCTATATGATTGCAAAGCGCGGTGTGGCAATCGATGCCACCTACTTCCATGCACCGCCCTATACTTCAGAGAGAGCGAAACAGAAGGTGGTGGATCTGGCAAAAATTATTTCCCGTTATACCGGACCAATCAACCTGCATGTGGTGAATTTCACCGATATCCAGCTCTATATTTACGAGCGGTGTCCCCATGAGGAATTGACCATCATCATGCGGCGTTATATGATGAAGCTGGCGGAGCATTTTGCCCAGGAGAATAAATGTCTGGGGCTCATTACCGGGGAGAGTATCGGACAGGTGGCAAGCCAGACCATGCAGTCACTGGCAGCGACCAATGAGGTATGCACAATGCCGGTGTACCGGCCGTTAATCGGTTTTGACAAACAGGAGATTGTGGAGATTTCCGAAAAAATCAATGCTTATGAAACCTCCATTCTGCCCTATGAGGATTGCTGTACGATATTTGTAGCAAAACATCCGGTGACAAAACCGAGCCTGAATGTGATTCATAACGATGAGAAGAAACTGGCGGAGAAAATTGATGCCCTGATGCAGGAAGCCATTGATACAGTGGAAGTCATCCACATTGAACCGTAGTTTGAGAAAAAAGAAAAACCACAGGAGTTATCCTGTGGTTTGGATTCCAGTCGATATTAAACCAAGTATGGCTTTAAGGTCTCCATAATCTCGTCAACGTTGGTCTCTGCATGGATAGCAAGATCGATTGGTTTAGATAAATCTAAACTAAAAATTCCCATGATGGACTTTGCATCGATGACATATCTGCCAGAGATCAGGTCGAAATCAAATTCATACTGTGTGATCGCATTGACGAAGGATTTTACTTTGTCGATGGAATTTAAAGAAATCTGTACTGTTTTCATAGCGAAAAACCTCCTTAGATTAATCTGTTCAAGTCTAGTTTTATAGTAATGGTTTTTCATGGAAAAGTCAACAGAAAATACTTGTTTTTGTATAGGAGAAAATAATGAAGAGAGCGGCACTACACAATCTGGGCTGTAAAGTCAATGCCTATGAGACGGAAGCAATGCAGCAGAGTTTAGAGGATGCCGGGTATGAAATTGTACCCTTTACGGAGAAAGCAGACGTCTATGTGATTAATACCTGCTCCGTCACTAATGTGGCGGACCGCAAGTCCAGGCAGATGCTTCACCGGGCAAAAAAAATGAATCCGGATGCCGTTGTGGTGGCGGCAGGCTGCTATGTCCAGACCAAGGAAGCAGAGGCGTTAGCAGACGGCACGGTGGATATCATCATTGGAAATAATAAAAAGCAGCAGTTGGTGGAGCTTCTTGCGGAATACGAGAGGACACATTGCAAAATCAGCAGTGTTGCAGATATCAACCATGAAAAACAGGCATACGAGGAAATGCATATGACGGGAAGCTGCAATTTTGAGGAGGACAGAGCTTCCCATACACAAACGATGCATACCAGAGCCTTTATCAAAGTGCAGGACGGCTGCAACCAGTTCTGCAGCTACTGTATCATTCCCTTTGCCCGGGGCAGGGTCAGAAGCCGCAGGGCGGAGGATGTGCTGGAGGAAGTGCGTCTTCTGGCGGAAAGAGGATACCGTGAGGTGGTGCTTACGGGAATCCACCTAAGCTCCTATGGCGTGGACACTGGGGACAGTCTGCTGCATCTGATCGAGCAGGTGCATAAGGTGGAGGGCATCAGCCGCATCCGCCTGGGAAGCCTGGAACCCCGCATTGTGACGGAGGAGTTTGCAGGAAAATTATCGGAGCTGCCGAAAATCTGCCCTCATTTTCATCTGTCACTGCAGAGCGGCTGTGACACGGTGCTGGCGCGGATGAACCGCAGATATGACACGAAGGAGTACCGGAAGGGCTGTGAACTTTTGCGAAAATATTTTGTCCATCCTGCAATTACCACGGATGTGATTGTTGGATTCCCGGGAGAGACCGGGGAGGAATTTGCAGAAACAAAAAAATATCTGGATGAAATCCGGTTTTATGAAATGCATATTTTCAAATACTCCCAAAGAGAGGGGACAAAGGCTGCAGTAATGCCGGACCAGGTTCCGGAGAACCTAAAGACCGCAAGGAGCGCAGAACTGCTTGCCATGGAGGAGAGGATGTCAAAGGAATTCCGGGATTACTACGTGGGAAGAGAAGTGACGGCATTGCTAGAGGAGCCGATTGTCTTAAACGGCAGGACTTATTTTACCGGATATACGCCGGAATATGTGAGAGTCGCGCATGAGACAGAGGAAAATCTTACCAACCAATTCTTTACCGGAATCATCAAAGGGCAGCTTGCGGGGGAAATTTACGAAGTCTAGGAGAAGGGATTGTGCTTGCAAATAGGTGTTGAATTTTGGGACAATCTATATTAAAATAAAATAAGCAATGCGTATTTAGCAGGTATAAGGGCGTGACAGTGATGCAGAATATTGATAATACACAATACTTTAAAGTCGAAAAAGAACCGGAGCTTAAGGTAAGCGAAGTACTGGCAATTGTATACAATGCACTGAGCGAGAAAGGCTATAATCCGGTGAATCAGATTGTTGGATATATTATGTCCGGGGATCCTACTTATATCACCAGCCATAATAATGCAAGAAGTCTGATTATGAAGGTGGAACGTGACGAGTTGGTGGAAGAGGTTTTAAGAGCCTATATTAAGACGAATCATTGGAACTAAGTAAGGGGTTTGGCAGCGTTTGGAGCACAAATCGCGCGGCGGGCGGGATTTGTGTGCTTTTGCGTTGCTGTCAGAGGATTTTTATGCGTATTTTAGGATTGGATTTTGGTTCAAAGACGGTGGGAGTCGCCGTCAGCGATGAACTGTTATTGACTGCACAGGGTGTGGAGATTGTGCGCAGACAGTCGCCGAACAAGCTGCGGCAGACACTGGCACGGATTGAAGCGCTGATTGCGGAATATCATGTGGAACGCATTGTGCTGGGCTACCCGAAGAATATGAACAATACAGAAGGGGAACGCTGTGAGAAGACAAAGGAATTTCAGGAGATGCTGGTGCGACGCACCGGTCTTCCTGTGGTGCTTTGGGATGGACGGCTGACTACGGTGGCTGCGGACAACTATATGATGGAAGCGGGAATCCGCCGGGAGAACCGGAAGAATTATGTGGATGAGATTGCCGCAGTTTTTATTTTACAGGGGTATCTGGATTATCTTGCTCTGCACAAAAATGATGCGGAAGTGCAGACAGAGCAGGAGATTTAGTCAATGCCGGTTCTGCGGGACTGACATGAAGGAATAGGAGCATATATGGAGAAAGTGATTTTTGTAGATCCGGAAACAAAAGAGGAAACGGATTTTTTTGTGGTGGAGGAGACACAACTGGGCGGTCACAGATATCTTCTGGTGACCGAGGAAGAAGACGGTGACAGTGATGCATACATCCTGCGGGAGATTGCGGACAAAGAGGATGATGTGATATACGAGATGGTAGAGGATGACGCGGAGCTTTCTGCTATCGGTAAAATATTTGCGGAATTGATTGACGACGCAGATATCGAGTACTAAGAAAAGAAGGAAGAACCTTCTTAGAAGGAAGGAGCCTTCCTGGTTAAAAATCAGAACGGAAATAAAAGGTAACGGAGGTAAAATTTTGAAAAAAGAGAAAACTTCAAAGCTTAAGATCATTCCCCTGGGAGGATTAGAGCAGATTGGTATGAACATTACTGCCTTTGAATACGAGGACAGTATTATTGTGGTGGACTGCGGTCTGTCTTTCCCGGAGGATGATATGTACGGAATCGATCTTGTCATTCCGGATGTGACTTATCTGAAGGAAAATATTGACAAGGTAAAGGGATTCTTTATCACCCATGGACATGAGGACCACATCGGCGCGATTCCTTATGTCCTGCGTGACATTAATGTGCCGATTTATGCCACAAAGCTTACAATTGGTATCATCGAACACAAATTAAGAGAACACAATATGCTTACCAAGGTAAAGCGAAAGGTCGTAAAATACGGTCAGCACATCAATCTGGGATGCTTCCGCGTAGAGTTCATTAAAACGAACCACAGCATCCAGGATGCGGCAGCGCTGGCAATCTATTCTCCCGCGGGAATTGTGGTGCATACCGGAGACTTCAAGGTGGACTATACGCCGGTATTCGGAGATGCCATTGATTTACAGCGCCTTGGCGAGATTGGGAAGAAGGGCGTGCTTGCGCTGATGTGTGACAGCACCAACGCGGAGCGCCCGGGCTTTACCATGTCGGAGCGCACGGTGGGACGCACCTTTGATGAGATTTTTGCGGATCACAAGAACAGCAGAATTATCATTGCAACCTTCGCGTCAAACGTGGACCGGGTGCAGCAGATTATCAATACCGCGTATAAGAATGGCAGAAAAGTGGTGGTGGAAGGACGAAGCATGGTGAATATCATCGGTATTGCTTCCGAGCTGGGGTATATCAGTATTCCCGACAACACCCTGATTGATATTGAAGAATTAAAACGCTATCCGGATGAGCAGACGGTATTGATTACCACCGGAAGCCAGGGAGAGGCAATGGCAGCATTATCCCGTATGGCATCCGGTATGCACAAGAAAGTGACCATTAAGCCAAACGATACGATTGTGTTAAGTTCCAATCCGATTCCGGGAAATGAGAAAGCGGTTTCCCGCATTATCAACGAACTTTCCATGAAGGGTGCCAACGTGATTTTCCAGGATGTTCATGTATCCGGTCATGCCTGCCAGGAGGAAATCAAGCTGATTTATTCTCTGGTGCGTCCGAAATATGCAATTCCGGTGCATGGAGAATACCGTCATCTGATTGCGCAGGCAAGACTGGCAGAGGAACTTGGAATCAATAAGGACAATATTTTTATCTTATCCTCCGGTGATGTACTGGAGCTGGATGAGGAGAGTGCTGCTGTAAACGGCAGAGTACACGTGGGAGATGTCATGGTAGACGGACTCGGCGTGGGAGATGTGGGAAATATCGTTCTAAGAGACCGTCAGCATTTGGCGGAAGACGGAATTATTATCGTAGTAATGACTCTGGAGGGCGGTTCCGGACAGCTTCTTGCCGGACCGGATATTGTTTCCCGCGGATTTGTGTATGTGCGCGGCGCAGAGAGCCTGATGGAGGAAGCAAAGAGGCTTCTGGATGACAAGATGCAGTACTGCATGGATCGCAATATTACGGACTGGGGCAAGATCAAGAATGAAATTAAGGATTCCCTTGGGGACTTTGTGTGGAAGGAAACCAAGAGAAGGCCCATGATTATGCCGATTATCATGGAAGTATAGAAGCGTCGCAATGAGGTAAGCAGATGGACTTAAATAGGATTATCTTCAAATTTGTAAGTATCAGTTTTTCCGTGCTGGTGGCACTTCTTGTCATCATGGGACTGGTAAAGCTGGGAAATTACTGCTATGAATTTGGATACCGGGTCTTTACGGAAGCTCCCATGGAGGAGGAACCGGGCAGGGACGTGGTATTGCAGGTTGACTCAGATATGTCGGAAATGGAAATTGGTCAGCTTTTGGAGGAAAAAGGACTGATTCGGAGCAAACTGCTGTTTTATGTTCAGCTGAAGCTTTCTGCCTATTCCGGAAAGCTGAATCCCGGAGTGTATACGTTAAATACCTCCATGGATGCAAGGGATATGATGGTGGTTCTGGCGACAGTGCCGGAGGAGGAAACCGAGACGGAGGAAGATACCAAAGCTGCCCAGGAGACGGAGGATAATACCGGAACGGAGCAGAATACAGAGACAGAAGCAGGAGCGGAAACGTGATTGTAGATGAGAGACTGGTTACCTATATCAATTCATTGGATGCAGGAAATACCACAATTTTAGATCAGATTGAACGGGAAGCAATCGATACCTACGTGCCGATTATCCGCAAGGAGATGCAGAGCTTTTTAAAGTTTCTCCTTGCGGTAAAAAAACCGGCACGTATTTTAGAAGTGGGAACCGCGGTGGGGTTTTCCGCGATTCTGATGGCGGAATATGATCCTGTTTGTGCAGAGATTACCACCATTGAAAACTATGAGAAACGCATTCCCATTGCTAAGGAGAACTTTAGGCGGGCGGGGAAGGATGGACAGATTACACTGCTTGCCGGAGATGCGGCGGATATCCTGCCGCAGCTTAAGGAATCCTATGATATGATTTTTATGGATGCGGCCAAGGGACAGTATATTCATTTTATGCCGGAGGTGCTCCGCCTTCTGAAGAAGGACGGGGTTTTGGTATCGGATAATGTGCTGCAGGATGGAGATATCATAGAATCCCGGTTTGCGGTGACCAGAAGAAATCGTACGATTCATAAAAGAATGCGGGATTATCTGTACGAGCTGACGCACAGTGAGGAACTTGTGACCTCTGTGCTCCCCGTGGGGGATGGAATTACCGTCAGCGTGAAGCGTTAAGAGGAAAGGGTCTGATAAGTTATGAGAAAACCGGAATTACTGATACCGGCAAGCAGCTTAGAGGTGCTTAAGGTTGCAGTTATGTATGGAGCGGATGCCGTGTATATCGGTGGAGAGGTATTCGGGCTTCGCGCCAAGGCAAAAAATTTCTCTCTGGAGGAAATGAGGGAGGGCGTAGAGTTCGCCCATGCCCACGGAGTGAAGGTTTACGTGACGGCCAATATTCTGGCACACAACGGAGATCTTGACGGGGTCAGGACTTATTTCGCCGAGCTGAGGGATCAGGTGAAGCCGGATGCACTGATTATCTCAGATCCGGGCGTGTTTGCCATTGCAAAGGAGGTCTGTCCGGAAATTGAGCGTCATATCAGCACCCAGGCAAATAATACGAACTACGGAACATATCTTTTCTGGTATGGACTTGGTGCAAAGCGGGTGGTTTCCGCACGGGAGCTTTCCCTGGAGGAAATAAAGGAAATCCGTGCCCATATACCGGAGGATCTGGAGATAGAGACATTTGTGCATGGTGCCATGTGTATATCTTATTCGGGAAGATGTCTGCTTTCCAACTATTTTACGGGAAGGGATGCCAACCAGGGGGCTTGTACCCACCCCTGCCGCTGGAAATATGCGGTGGTGGAGGAGACGAGACCCGGAGAATACATGCCGGTTTATGAGAATGAGAGAGGAACCTACATTTTTAATTCCAAGGACCTCTGCATGATTGAACACATTCCTGAGTTGATAGAATCGGGTATTGACAGTTTTAAAATTGAGGGTAGAATGAAGACAGCACTATATGTGGCAACTGTAGCACGGACCTACCGCAAGGCAATTGATGACTATTTTACATCACCGGAGACCTATCAGAACAATCTGCCCTGGTATTTGGACCAGATATCCAACTGCACCTATCGCCAGTTTACCACAGGCTTCTTTTTTGGTAAGCCTTCGGAGGAGGCGCAGATATATGATAACAATACTTATGTGAAGGAATACACGTATCTCGGCATTGTAGGGGAACCGAATTCCCGGGGGTTATACCAGATTGAACAGCGGAATAAGTTTTCTGTGGGCGAGGAGATTGAGGTAATGAAGCCGGATGGCAGAAATCTTGTGGTTACCGTGAAACGGATTGAGGATGAGGATGGCAATGCGATGGAGGCGGCGCCGCATCCAAAGCAGGTGTTATACATTGATCTGGGGCAGCCATTGGAGTTGTATGATATCTTACGCAGAAAAGAGGAGGAATGACCGATGAAAGAGGAGAAGTATGTTGCATATGTGGGAACCTATACCCATGAGAACAGTGTCGGAATCCATATTTATGACGTGGATGTGGAAAAGGGTCAGATGAAGGAGAGAAAGGTAGTGCCAATCAACAATCCTTCCGATGTGGTGGTATCCAGGAACAAAGATTTTCTGTATTCCATTGCGGATGAGGGTGTAGAGGCATTCCGTATTCTTCCGGACGGTGATCTGGAGCCCATGAACAAGCAGTGGATTGGCGGTATGAGAGGCTGCTATGTGGAAGTGGATGACGAGAACCGATATCTGTTTGTGGGCGGTCATCATGATGGGCGTGTTACCATGATGCATCTGAACGCAGACGGAAGTATCGGAGATGTGGCAGACGGTATTTTCCATAAGGGAATGGGAAGAAGCATTGCCCAGCGCAATTTTATTCCCCATGTGGACTGTGTGAAGCTGACACCGGATCAGAAATTTCTCTGTGCGGTGGATAACGGACTGGATCAGGTTAAGGTATACCGTGTGGATTATGAGAATGGCAAGCTGGAACTGGATGATATTATCCGCGGACCGCTGGAGTCTGCACCGCGTATGATTCGTTTCTCCAGAAACGGAAAATTTGCTTATATTCTGTATGAATTATTGAATGTGGTGGAAGTATATCAGTACAGTGTGGTGAAGGATCAGCCGGTATTCGAGAAGATTCAGACCATCACCACCATGGCACCGAAGGATGAGGACATCTGTGCCGCTTCCGGCATGGAGGTTTCCAAGAGTGGAAAATATCTGTTCTGCAGCAATTCCGGAGTGAATTCTGTGGTATGTTATGAAATCAATCAGGAGACGGGAATGCTTACGGAAGTGTTCCACAGTCGTGTGAACAGCGATTATCCCAAGATGCTGGCAATATTCCCGGATGAGCAGCATTATCTGACGTTAAATAACAGCTCTAACGATATTGCTACCTATAAGATTAATTACAAAGAGGGAAATTCTTTGTTGTCAGGACCTATGATAAAGGTGGATAAGCCGAACTGTATTTATATGATGAAGCTGAAAAGTGAGTAAGTACAATGTTGAATCAGTTTTCTAGAACGGAATTATTGGTGGGTAAAGAAAATATGGACCGCCTGAAACATGCGCGTGTAGCCGTATTTGGCATCGGCGGAGTCGGCGGATATGTGGTGGAGGCGTTAGCGCGTAGCGGCGTGGGCACACTGGATTTGATTGATGATGACAAGGTGTGCCTCACCAACATTAATCGTCAGATTATCGCCACCCGCAGTACGGTGGGAAAGTATAAGACGGATGTGGCCAAAGAGCGGGTCCTTGATATCAATCCGGATGCGGTTGTAAATACCCACCGCACCTTCTATATGCCGGATACGGCGGATCAGTTTGATTTTACCCGGTACGATTACGTGGTGGACGCCATCGACACGGTGACGGGCAAGCTGGATCTGGTAGAGCGTGCTGTAAGGGCAGGCGTGCCGGTAATCAGCAGTATGGGTGCCGGAAATAAGATGGACCCTACCGCGTTTGAGGTGGCGGATATCTACGAAACCTCGGTCTGTCCGTTGGCGCGGGTGATGCGGCGGGAATTGAAAAAACGCGGGATAAAGAAGCTGAAAGTGGTGTATTCTAAGGAAAAGCCTATTGAGCCAAAGGAGGATATGGCGGTGAGCTGCCGGACAAACTGTATCTGTCCGCCGGGAACCGTGCGCAAATGTACGGCGCGCAGACAAATTCCCGGGAGCAATGCCTTTGTTCCGTCGGTGGCAGGACTGATTCTTGCAGGGGAAGTCATAAAAGACCTGATGGAGTGGGAGAACGCCCAAACAAGTGAATAGGAGCGGCGCAGTGCCGCAGAAAATAACGGGAGTCCCGGGCGATTTACATCGTCCGGGACATTCTGATTCTATAGAATATGGACGATAAAAGAACCTTCACGGAATCCGACAGGAAAATCCCGTTCCCTTTACAAATTTACAACAAAAGTGGGAATCATAAGGAGGAAAAATAATATAAGATAATATATGAGGGATAAAGGTTGGGAGAGAGCATGGAGCGGGAGAAAAAGATACAGAGACAGCGGGAATTTCTGATTGGATTTGCATACTGGACGGTATGGATTGCAGGGGCGCTTCTTGCGTTGAAATTTCTGGGACCGGTGCTGCTGCCCTTTGGGGTGGCATTTCTGGTGGCGGCAGCGCTGGCGAAACCGGTGGATGGAATCGCAAAACACATCGGGGTAAAAAGAAAGGCGGTTTCAGCGGTTACGGTGCTCCTTGCCTATGCGGTGGTGGGAGTGGCAGTCTATTTTCTTGGATACCGTATTGTAAAGCTGGCATATGAATCCTTTCTGGGAGCAGTATCGTTTCTGACTGAGACGATGCTGCCTGCCATAAGCCGCGTGGCGGAAACGGTGGAACATGCACTTGCCGGATGGAATGAAAGCGGTGCGCGCATACTTGGGAGGGAATCAAGCGGTCTGCTGCAGCAGGCGGGGAATGTGGTGGATGAGATGTCGAAAACCCTGATGGAGAAAATATCCGATGTGGCAGTGGGAATACCGGGCTTCTGTCTGAAGGTGCTGATTGCGATTATCGCCACAGTGTTTATGGAGATGGATTATCATGAGATGATGGCATTTATTGCGAAACAGCTTCCGGGAAACCGTTGCAGGGTTATGGCAGACTGCAAGAAAAATGTAATGCAGATGTTTGGAAAGTGCATAGCCTCGTATGTTCTGATATTGATGCTGACATTTATAGAACTTCTGGTCGGACTTCTTTTGCTTCGGGTGGACGGAGCACTGGTGATTGCCTTTGTCATTGCGGTGCTGGATATTCTGCCGGTGCTTGGTACCGGAACGGTATTGCTGCCCTGGGGTGTAATTGCAATTATTGTAGGAGACTTTGGCATGGGAATCGGAATTCTGGTTTTATATCTGGTCATCACCGTGGTTCGCAATATCGTGGAGCCGAAGCTGGTGGGAAAACAAATCGGACTTTCTCCAATCGTCACGCTGCCCTGTATGCTGGTGGGATTGAAATTCTTTGGGATTATAGGAATGGTGGGAGGTCCTCTGGCTGCTGCTCTGCTGAAGAATCTTAACGATCAGGGAGTCATAAGAATATTCCGCAAATAGGGTAGATAATCCTTGCTGATGTGACTTTTTGAGTGTATAATGGTCAAAGAGACTTTAGAATCGAAGGAATGGAATTATGGAAAAGAAAGAGCAGATTATTTTAACCGGAGACCGTCCTACCGGCAGACTTCATGTGGGACATTACGTGGGCTCCTTAAGACGGCGGGTGGAATTGCAGAATTCCGGTGAGTTTGACAAGATTTTTATTATGATTGCGGACGCACAGGCATTGACGGACAATGCAGATCAGCCCGAGAAGGTACGCAACAATATTATGGAAGTGGCGCTGGATTATCTTTCCGTGGGAATCGATCCGGCAAAATCCAATATTTTTATTCAGTCCTATGTGACAGAACTGACAGAATTGAGCTTCTATTATATGAATCTGGTGACGGTATCCAGACTGCAGCGCAATCCTACCGTCAAGGCAGAGATTCAGCTTCGTAATTTTGAAGCCAGCATTCCGGTGGGATTTTTCTCATATCCCATCAGCCAGGCGGCAGATATTACGGCATTTAAGGCAACGACAGTTCCCGTGGGCGAGGATCAGATGCCCATGCTGGAGCAGACGAAGGAGATTGTTCATAAGTTTAATTCGGTATATGGCGAGACTCTGGTGGACCCGAAGATTCTTCTGCCGGAGAATGAGGCATGTATGCGTCTGCCGGGTATTGACGGCAAGGCGAAGATGAGCAAATCCCTGGGCAATTGTATCTTCCTGTCTGACCCGGAGGAGGAAGTGAAGAAGAAGATTATGTCCATGTTCACCGATCCGGATCACATCCGTATTGAGGACCCGGGCAAGCTGGAGGGGAATACCGTATTTACGTATCTGGATGCTTTCAGCAATGAGGGACATTTTGCAGAATATCTTCCGGATTACGCAAATCTGGATGAACTGAAGGATCACTACAAACGGGGCGGACTTGGCGATGTGAAGGTAAAGAAGTTTTTGAATAACGTCATGCAGGAGGAATTAAGTCCCATCCGTGCCCGCAGGAAGGAATACGAGAAGCGGATTGACGAAGTATACGAGATTTTAAAGAAGGGCAGTGAAGTGGCAAAAGCAGAGGCTGCCCAGACCCTGGCGGAAGTAAAGCATGCGATGAAAATTGACTATTTTGACACGCCGGAATTCTTAGAAGAACAGAGGAAAAAATTCAATTAAAGAGAGAACGCGGATGCTCCTATATCCGGGCATCTGCGTATGAGATAGACAGGAGGAGCAGACATTATGGAAAATGAGAATGTCTCAAAGAATTTTATCGAGCAGATTATTGACAGGGATCTGGAGGAAGGACATTGTGAAACTGTCCACACCAGATTTCCGCCGGAACCAAACGGATATCTTCATATTGGACATGCCAAGTCCATTCTGTTGAATTACGGGCTGGCACAGAAATATCACGGAAAGTTCAATCTGCGGTTCGATGATACCAATCCGACCAAGGAGAAGACGGAGTTTGTGGATGCCATTAAGGCAGATATTGAATGGCTGGGAGCGGACTGGGAGGACCGATTATTTTTTGCCTCCGATTATTTCGACCAGATGTATGAGGCTGCAGTGAAACTGATTAAAAAGGGGAAGGCATATGTGTCCGATCTTTCCGCTGATGAGATCCGGGAGTACCGGGGAACACTGACGGAGCCGGGTAAGGAAGACCCTTCTGCAAACCGCAGTGTGGAAGAAAACCTTGCACTGTTTGAGGATATGAAGAACGGCAAATTTGCAGACGGGGAGAAGGTACTTCGGGCAAAGATTGACATGGCTTCCTCAAATATCAACATGAGAGATCCGGTCATTTACCGTGTGGCGCATATGAGCCATCACAGAACCGGAGATAAGTGGTGCATTTATCCGATGTATGATTTTGCACATCCCATTGAGGATGCCATTGAGGGAATTACCCATTCCATCTGTACATTGGAGTTTGAAGATCACAGACCGTTATATGACTGGGTAGTGCGGGAGCTGGAATATGAGATGCCGCCGAAGCAGATTGAGTTTGCTAAGTTATATCTGACAAATGTGGTTACCGGGAAGCGTTATATCAAGCGCTTGGTGGAGGACGGTATTGTGGACGGCTGGGATGACCCGCGTCTGGTGTCCATCGCAGCACTCCGAAGAAGAGGTTTTACACCGGAGTCCATCAAGATGTTTGTGGAGCTTTGCGGTGTGGCAAAAGCGAACAGTTCAGTGGATTATGCGATGTTGGAATACTGTATCCGTGAGGATTTGAAACTCAAGAAACCCCGTATGATGGCAATTTTAGACCCGGTGAAGGTGATTATTGACAATTACCCGGAGGGCGAGACGGAGTATCTGGAAGTCACCAACAATCTGGAGAATGAGGCGCTGGGAAGCCGTAAGGTTCCGTTTACCAGAGAACTTTACATTGACCGGGAGGACTTCATGGAGGAGCCGCCGAAGAAATATTTCCGAATGTTCCCAGGGAATGAGGTGCGTCTGATGAATGCATATTTTGTTACCTGCAATAGCTTTGTCAAGGATGAAAACGGCAGAGTGACGGAGATTCACTGTACCTATGATCCCCAGTCCCGGGGAGGAAACAGCCCGGACGGACGCAAGGTAAAGGGAACCATTCAGTGGGTATCTGCATCCCATGCGATTCCTGCGGAAGTGCGTCTGTATGAAAATATTGTAGATGAGGAAAAAGGGGTTTATAATGAGGATGGAAGTCTGAATCTGAACCCGAATTCTCTTACAGTATTGAAAAACTGTATGCTGGAGGAGAATCTGAAGGATGTAAAGGCTTATGACAGCTTCCAGTTTGTAAGACAGGGATTTTTCTGTGTGGATGCCAAGGATTCCACACCGGAGCATCTGGTGTTCAACCGGATTGTTTCCTTAAAGAGCTCTTTTAAACTGCCGACTGCATAACGCATAGAAGAAAGGTATGGTTGACCAGTATGGATGGAAATATGAATTTATTAGCCGGATTGGAGAAGTTTGGACTGAAGGCAGAGAACACCACCAATCTGTTTGAGGAAGAGAAAAAGAAGACGATGGATGCATCAGGAGAGGTCAAGGAGGAAATTCCTTCGGAGGAAAGTTTTCTTCTGGATAAGGCAATCCGCTGTGCCGTGTGCGATAAGGTATTTAAGACGAAGCTGATTAAGAATGGCAGGGTAAAGCGCTTGGAGCCGGATTTTGATCTGCGTCCCCGGTATGAGTATATTGATACGAACAAGTACGGTGTTTCTTCGTGTCCCTACTGTGGATACACGGCTCTGGACCGCTATTTTGATCACCTGACCAGTGTACAGATTAAGCTGATTAAGGAAGGGGTCTGCGCAAACTTTAAAGGGAATGGCGATGTGGAACCCAAGGTTCTCGATTATGATATGGCAATTGAACGCTATAAGCTGGCGCTGTTTAATACGATTGTGAAAAAAGGAAAGGCCAGTGAAAAGGCATACACCTGTCTGAAAATTGCCTGGTTATTGCGTGGTAAAGCAGAGAATGTGGATGCAGAGGATCCGAATGCGGCACAGATTAAGAAGGAGTGTAAGGAGCAGGAGGAAGCCTTTTACCAGCAGGCATATGAGGGCTTTACCAAGGCAGTGTCTTCAGAGAATTTCCCGATTTGCGGTATGGATGCCACCACCATGGATTACTTGATGGCGGTGATGTCTGACCACTATAAGAGATATGATGTGGCATCCAAGTGCATTGCGAGAATTCTGCAGACACCGGCTGCATCCAAACGAATGAAGGATCTGGCTTTGGAATTAAAGACAAAGATTGTGGAAGATATCAAAAAATCAAAATAGCCGGGAGCCATTATGATTGAAATCATGATTGATCTGCAGGGGGAGGAGCGGACACCTCTCTACGAGAAAATATATGAATACATAAAAAGTGAGATTACAGAGGGCAGAATTCCTGTTGGGGAAAAGCTGCCCTCTACCCGTTTACTCTCCGGAAATCTGGGAGTGAGCCGTAGCACGGTGGAACTGGCATACGACCAGCTGCTGGCGGAGGGTTACATTCGGTCAGAGGCGTGCCGGGGATTTTTCGTGTGTGATGTGGCGGAACTATATCAGATACGGACCAGCGGGAAAGAAACCAGAATAGATAAAGCGGAGCAGCCGGGGCAGGAGGTCAGGGAAAAAAGTGCGTGGAATATGCCGGAAATTGATTTCTCTCCATACGCGGTGGACACGTCGTCTTTTCCCTTCCAGGTCTGGAGAAAGTTAAATCGCAATGTGCTGCTGGATGACAGGGAGGATTTGCTTCTTTCCGGGGACGGG
This sequence comes from Roseburia sp., assembly GCA_051877675.1. Lineage (GTDB taxonomy): Bacteria > Bacillota > Clostridia > Lachnospirales > Lachnospiraceae > Roseburia. The sequence goes on from JBJEJC010000162.1 coordinate 27,685, forward strand.
CAGGGAGACCTGGGACTTAGGAACGCAATTGCCGGATATCTTCATCAGGCGAGAGGTGTAAATTGTTCTGCCGAGAATATCATCATTGGTGCAGGAAACGAGTACCTGGAGATTCTGCTTGCGCAGATTCTGGGAGGAGCGCGGCGGGTATTGATGGAGAATCCCGGGTATCCGCAGGCGTACCGCACCTTTCGCAATATGGGTTATGAGGTGGTGACGGTTCCTGCGGGAAAACAGGGACTTTGCATGACAACAGTAGAGAAAATAGAAGAAGTGCTGGCACCGGATATCATTTATATGATGCCCTCCCATCAATTCCCCATGGGAACGGTAATGCCGTTAAAACAGAGACTGGAGCTGCTGAAATGGGCAGCAGAACGTCCGGAGCGCTACCTCATCGAAGATGACCACGACAGTGAATATCGTTACCGGGGAAAACCAATCCCTTCTTTTCAAAGTGTGGACCGGTTCGGAAAGGTGATTTATCTGGGGACTTTTTCCAAAAGTATAGCACCGGCGCTGCGTATCAGCTATATGGTGCTGCCGCCCGTGCTCTTAGAGCGCTATCACGCGATGTGCGGTTTTTATTCCACGACGGTGCCACGGATGCAGCAGGAGGTATTGCATGCATTTATCCGGGAGGGGCATTTTGAGCGGCATTTGAACCGGATGCGGGGAATTTACCGGAGCAGACATGATTTTCTTCTGGGGGAGCTGCGGAAACAGGACTGGGTGGAACAGGTCAGCGGAGACCATGCGGGGCTTCATGTTCTGGTGCGGGTGAAAACCTCGCTTGGCGGAAGTGAATTGTGCCGCAGGGCGGAAGCTGTGGGAGTTTCCGTATCGTCACTGGCAGAGTATGAACTGGAAAGCTTCCCGGATAAAAGAAAAAAGACGGATGTAGAATATGACCCGCCGATTCTTCTGCTTGGCTATGGACGACTGGACGATGCAAAGATTTCGGAAGGGCTTGTGCGCCTACAGCGTGCATTTACCGGTTCAGACTTCCAGGCGTGATGCCGTATACCTCCTGAAAGGCACGGTAGAAGGTGCGCAGACTGTTAAAACCGCTGGCATAGCAGGCGCGGGTGGCGGACATTGACGAATGCGTTAAAAGTCCCATGGCATGCTCTGCCCGGAGACGATTCAGGTAGGCAGTGTATGAGCAGCCGAAATTCTCTTGAAAGATATGGGAAATATGATATTTGCTATAGCCTAAGGCTGCGGCAAGCGCGTCAAGGCTCAAGGGTTCTGTAAAGTGCTTGTCCAGGTATCCGGCTATTTCCTGGCAGATACCAAAGGAGGCGGCTTCCCGGGGGAGAAGCACAATATCTGGCAATAAAAGTGACAATATGAGGTAGAGATATCCCTTTGCCGGGCGCAGGTCTGTACTGTTTTGGCGGCAGGAGAGAAGACCTTCCATCAGGCGATGAAGCTCTGCGGGATAGGAAGGGGAGTTAAGAAACGGTGTCTGGGGGAGCTTTGCGGTAAGCTCCGGACTGTAATCGGAGACGAATTCTGCCGGAAAAATAATCATGATGGCGGAGGAGGCTTCCGGTGTCCGGGTCCGGTGGACAATATTGGGAAACGCCATGGATACCATGCCTTTGGACAGAAGTGATGTTTCCTTACCGACGGTAATTTCAATAGAGCCGTCTAAAATATAGAACAGTTCTACCTCTTTGTGAAGATGGGAAAAGTAGCAATTATTTCTGGTGACACGCACGGTCAGATATTCTTCCCGGTTCTGGTAGATGGTTCCCATGATTTTCCTCCCTTCTTACTTATCTATCACTATAGCAGACAGAAAGAAAAACCGCAATATTTGGCAATAAAAATTGAAACATTGGCAAGTAAAAACCGCAGATTGGTGTACAATGAAAGAAGGAACAGCAAAATCAAAGGATTCGCTATAGAAAGGCAGGGTGTCAATATGAGTAAAATTTGGAACGGAGATTTGGAAAACGGCAGGTATAAAAATCCGGTGCTTTATGCGGATTATTCGGACCCGGATGCAATCCGCGTAGGGGAGGATTATTTTATGACTGCCTCCAGCTTCTGCAATGTGCCGGGACTGCCGCTTTTACATTCCAGGGATATGGTGAACTGGAAGGTAGTCAATTATATTCTGGATAAGCTGCCGGAAGGACGCTATGACAGACCGGTGCACGGCTGTGGCGTGTGGGCACCGTCCATCCGCTATCATGAGGGCGTGTTTTACGTGTGCTTTCCCATGCCGGATGAGGGAATCTATATGACCACAGCCACGGACCCCTTTGGAAAATGGAGTGAACCGGTGAATATCCGCCCCGGTGCGGGCTGGATTGATCCCTGTCCGTTCTGGGATGAGGACGGAAGGGCATATCTGGTGGCAGGTGTGGCAAAGAGCCGCATCGGTTACAAGAGTGTGCTTCACATGGTGGAAATGCAGCCGGATGGCATGGGACTAATTGGAGAGGAAGTAAAGATTTTTGACGGAAATGAAAATGATCAGGTGACGATTGAGGGACCAAAGATGTATAAGCGGAACGGCTGGTACTATATCTTTGCTCCGGCGGGAGGCGTGAAGATTGGCTGGCAGACGGTGCTGCGTTCCCGCAATGTATTCGGACCCTATGAGTATAAGGTGGTCATGCGCCAGGGGGACGGTGCGGTGAACGGACCGCACCAGGGGGCATGGGTGGATACCGTGACCGGAGAGGACTGGTTTTTGCATTTTCAGGATGTGTACAGCGCTGGGCGTATCACACATTTACAGCCGATGCACTGGGTGAATGATTGGCCCATCATCGGTGTGGAGAAGGACGGAAACGATTACGGTGAGCCGGTATCCGAGTACCGGAAGCCGGATGTGGGAAAGGTAAACCCGGAGATTTGTGAGCCGGATACCTCCGATGACTTTACCGGAGATAAGCTGGGGCTGCAGTGGCAGTGGAATGCGAATCCGAAAGCAGGCTGGTATGCATTGACCGGGGAGGCACTGCGGCTGAATGCGGTGGCGGCAGAACCGGACTGCGCACATGGGGATTTGCCGAATCTTTTACTTGCCAAGTGGCCGGCACCGGAATTTACCTGTGTGACAAAGCTGAACCTCTCCCAGCTCTGTGAGGGGGATGAGGCAGGCGTGATTTCCCTGGGGGTGAAATACGCGGTGCTTTCCGTGAAAAAGCAGGCAGGGAAACTTCTGACAGACTATGTGAACGGCGAGCAGAAGTATGGAAAAATCCTTGTGGAGAATACGGAGGAAAATAGCACGACGTTAGGTGAATTGGAGTCAGATACGCTCTATGTGCGGTATACCGTAAGGCGGGACGGCACGCAGGACCTAAGTGAGACGGAGAAGAATTTTCCACGGGAGAAGGTCATCCTGGAATATGGCACGGATGGTGTAAGCTACCGGGAAGCAGGGTGGATGTATGCGGTTCCGGGACGCTGGGTCGGCGTGAAAAACGGCGTGTTCTGCACCAGAGCGGCGGAGGGAAGCGGCGGCTATGTACTGGTGGAGTCTGTGGAGTATGAGCGGTAAAATTCGATAAAAGAGGAGAATTCTATGAAACTTAGATTAGTAAAACTTGAGGATGCGTACCGGGAGCAGCTAAATGACATGATGGACGAATGGTGTGCTTCCGGTGAAAAAATTATTCCTTATGCGATTCGGAAAAATGATTACCACGATTTTGAAACCTACAAAAGCAATCTGGAATTAACAGAAACAAGGGACGGACTGGTGCCGGATTCCACGTTCTTCTGCCTGGATGAGGAGCGGAATATCTTTGTTGGCGCGGTGAACATTCGGCACTGGCTCAATGAGGGGCTTCTTCGCGATGGCGGACATATCGGTGACGGGGTAAGACCCTCTGAGCGGAGAAAGGGTGTTGCAACGCAGATGATCGCGCTTGCGCTGGAGGAGTGCAAAAAGCTTGGGATTGACCGTGTACTGATGGTCTGCGACAAAGAGAATATCGGTTCCGCAAAGAGTATTCAGAATAACGGTGGAAAGCTGGAAAATGAGATTGTGGAGAATGGTGTGACCGAGCAGCGGTATTGGATTGAGAACCGATAAACCCGGGAGGAAGGAAAAGAGCACAGGTAGTCAGGAAATTGTTAAATCGCCGGAGATAAGAATTCAGAGATATAATAAAGACTTCTATTTTGGATTTTATTGCACAAGGTTTCCGGAACAGGCGAAAAGATGGGCAACAAGATTTGATGGAACTGGTTATCTGAACGAATATCGATATATACCGGACGATACCCTGTGTGTAAAAAAATTCCCGGAGATGAGCGAGGAATGGTTGGATTTCATAGTAGCGTGTAGAATGGGAAAAGCGCATAGTTATGAT
>JBJEJC010000163.1:0-31728 GCA_051877675.1 Roseburia sp.
CATAATGGTTTTCCACCGGCATGATGATTTCTAGTGCATTGTGCCAGTGTGTATCATAGTTTTCATTCTGTTCATTATACCAGATGCGTATGGTGGAATCCTTTTGGAAACAATTGGTTTCAAAGGAATCAACAACGGTACGGCTTTCCCAGTCGCTGTTCTGAAGATAAAAATCCAGATAGTTTTCTTTTATTTGTTTCTCAGCCATTGGAATCCTCTTTCTTATTTTATAAAGAATATGACTGCCCAGTTATTGCCTTTATTTTGGGACTAATTTGCTATTCTAATGAAGAAATAGCAATCGGACAGGCAAAAATATGGATAAATCAATATAAATAAAGGTAACATAAACAAAATCAAAAGTAAATATTGCTCAAAAAGAAAGATTTTCAGAAAAGAAATTGGGCAATATGTGAAGAATAACCCGCAATAAATGATAAGCATTCTGTCTTTAAAATAATTATGATTAGGATGTAAGAAATAAGCAGGAATAAACATTGGGGGAACGCATTTCAATATGAAAGATATTGAGAACGCAGGATGTTTAATGGAGGCATTATGAAAGATTCTGTTAAAAAGATACTGTTAATGGTAGGTACGGTTCTGGTAATCTGCATTTTGTGTTTTGCCATGAACAAGACTTCCGTGAAGGAGAATTATTCGGAAAAATACGCGGGCACAGATTTGTCGGTTGAAGTCGATGGACTGAACCGGGAGGGAACTTATTCAGAATATCTGAAGAAGCATGAAACGGCAGCGTATCCGGCGCAGGATGTGGATGTTGATGTCTGTGCGTACGATACCGGAAACGATGTGAAGGTGTATGAAACCTATGAAGGCGAAGAAGACACGCTTTATACCGGAGATGACGCGAGTGTTACCTGGAAGATCGAAGTTCCGGAGGCAGGATTCTATCAGGTTTATCTGAAATATATGACAGTGGAATCCAGAGGAGTTGCGATTGAAAGAAAGCTGTACATAAATGGAGAACTCCCGTTTGAGGATGCTGCCAACATTACCTTTGGACGTCTGTGGAAGGATGGCGGAGAGATAAAGGTGGATAATCAGGGAAATGAAATCCGGCCGACACAGATAGAAGAATATGCATGGCAGACAGCCTACTGCAGGGATGACATGGGGTATGAAACGGAACCCTATAAATTCTATTTTGAAAAGGGTGAGAATACCGTTACGTTTGAAACCGTAAATGAGCCGATGGTCATCAGCGAATTGAAACTGGCGGCGGTAAAGGAACTGACGGATTACGAAGGCTATTGTGAGAAACATACAGAGACGGGAAATCAGCCGGCAGATTATGTGGAGATTATTCAGGGGGAAGATGCCACCTTGCGCTCGGAGCCGTCGCTTTATGCAAAATATGACCGGTCTTCACCGACCACGGTTCCGAACAGTGTGACAACCACCGTGCTGAATTATACTGGTGGAGAGGCATGGAATTCGGCGGGGCAGTGGATTGAGTGGGAAGTAGAGGTCCCGGAAGACGGTTATTACAATCTGACAATTAAGGGAAGACAGAATTATGCGAGAGGAAGCGTATCCAGCAGAAGCCTTTATATTGACGGAAGCATTCCCTTCCAGGAGGTTTCCGTAATCTCCTTTGACTATGATAATGACTGGAATATGCTCACCCTTTCTGATGAGGAAGGAAATCCCTATGAATTTTATCTGGAAAAGGGAACTCACACAGTTCGGCTGGAGGCTACCCTTGGTGGTATGGGAACGATTCTGGAGGAATTGGAGGATTCCACTTACCGCCTGAATCAGATATACAGAAGAATTCTTGTCTATACCGGAGCAGATCCGGATGATTACCGTGATTACAATCTGGATCAGGTGTACCCGGAGGTAATCGAGGCAATGAATCTGGAGGCAAAACGGCTTTACAAGATTATTGATGATGTGGTGGCTTACACCGGGCAGAAAGCGGAAAAGATTGCCATGGCACAGACGCTTGCACAGCAGCTGGAGCGTTTTGTGAAAAGACCGGATAAGATTACGGTTGAATTTACAACCTTTAAAGAGAATATTACTTCACTTGGTACTGCAATCTTAAATATGAGTGAGACAAAGCTGGATGTGGATTACATTGCTGTAAGCAGTGCGGGAAGCAGCGTACCGGAGGATAAAGCGGGCGGCTTCGCCAAGGTATGGCATGAAATAAAATCCTTTGTGGCATCCTTTGTGGTTGATTATGACGCAGTCGGAGATGTCTACAGTGAAGACGACAGTGAGGTTGTGAAGGTCTGGATTGTAACCGGACGGGATCAGGGAACGATTCTAAAAACAATGGTGGATGACACCTTTACCCCGGAAACAGGAATCAAGGTAAACGTGGAAATCGTGGACCCGACAGCACTCTTAAATGCAGTTGTGGCAGGAAAAGGACCGGATGTGGTGTTATCTGTGGGTGCAGATCAGCCGGTAAACTATGCACTTCGAAATGCGGCGGAGGATCTGACCCAGTTTGAGGGGTATGAGGATGTTCTGGATGTGTTCTATGAGAGCGCATACCGTGCTTATGAATATGATGGCGGATTATACGCAATTCCGGAGACACAGACCTACAATGTGATGTTTTACCGGAAGGATATTTTGGAGGAACTTGAGATTGAAGTTCCCCAGACCTGGGATGAGCTGATAGACCTGCTCCCCACAATTCAGGGAAACAACATGGAGGTGGGAATTCCTTCTCCGACGAGTGCAACACTCCCGGATTTGTCTCTTTACTACACACTGCTGTATCAGAACGGTACAGATATTTATAACGAAAAGGCTACAAGAACGATTATTGATAACGAAGCGGGAGTAAATGCTTTTGCCCAGTATGTAAGCTTTTTTACGGACTATGGAATGCCGACGGAATATGACTTTGTCAGCCGTTTCCGTTCCGGACAGATGCCAATCGGAATTGCTTCCTATAGTATCTATAATACGCTGGTTGTATCAGCACCGGAAATCCGGGGCTTGTGGGATTTCACACTGATTCCGGGAACTGTGAGAACGGATGATTCCGGCAAGGAATATATTGACCGTTCTGTCTATTCCACGGGAACCTGTACCATGATGATTCATTCTGAGGATGAGGCGAAGAAACAGCTTTCCTGGGAATTCATGAAATGGTGGGCGAGAACGGATACACAGGTTCGATTCGGACGGGAGCTGGAGGCACTGCTTGGTTCTTCCGCAAGATATGCAACTGCCAACAAAGAGGCGTTCAGCCAGTTGGCATGGAGCGCAGACGATGTGGAAATTCTTGGGGAACAGTGGCAGTCGACCGTAGGTTTCCGGGAGGTCGCAGGTGGATATTACACGGGACGCCATATTGTCAATGCAGTCCGGAAAGTGATTAATGAAAAAGAAGATCCGAGAGAGACCGTTTTAGATTATGCAATAACCATTGATGAAGAGCTGATTAAGAAGCGGACAGAGTTTGGACTTCCGGTGGATTGAGGAGGAACACAATGAAAGGATATCTGAGTAAATACTTTATATTGCGGCGCCATGAAATGCAGATCACATGGAAGAAAATGAAACAGAACAAATCGTGCTACCTGTTTCTGGCGCCATATGCAATCCTGTTTGCGGTGTTTTACATATTGCCGGTCTGCTCTTCGATATGTTTAAGCTTTACGTATTACAACATTCTGGAGCCACCCAAGTTTATCGGATTGCAGAATTATATCAATTTGATACTTCAGGATGATATTTTCCTTACTGCAATTAAGAATACGTTCCTGATTGCGGTAATTACAGGACCACTTGGATATATCATGTCGTTCCTCTTTGCGTGGCTGATCAATGAGCTGCCGCGGTGGATTCGAACGATTGCGGTCATTATCTTTTATGCACCGTCTATTGCGGGAAATGTGTTTGTAATCTTCTCCATTTTCTTCCGGGGTGATGCGTATGGATATGTCAATGCGTTCCTGATGAATCTGGGAATTATCGATGCACCAATCCTGTGGCTGACGAATCCGGACTATATGCTTCCGGTTTGTATGATCGTAATTTTGTGGATGAGCCTTGGAACAGGATTCCTGTCATTCGTAGCCGGATTACAGGGTGTGGATCGTTCCCAGTTTGAGGCGGGCTATATGGATGGCGTGAAGAACCGCTGGCAGGAGTTGTGGTATATCACACTTCCCAATATGAAGCCGATGTTAATGTTTGGTGCGGTTATGTCAATCACACAGGCGTTTGGTGTCTGCGATGTCACAATGGCGTTATGCGGATACCCAAGTACGGACTACGCAGCACGGACTGTGGTAACGCATTTGTTCGACTATGGATTTTCACGATTTGAAATGGGTTATGCATCGGCGATTGCTACCATGCTGTTTTTGATTATGATTCTGTGTAACAAAGCAATTCAGAAAATGTTGGGAAGAGTAGGAACCTGATATGAGTAGAAAAAGTAGAGAGAAAGCAATTGAAAAACCCTATAAAAAGAAAATGATCAAGAGAAGGAAGCCGAACCGCTCCATTGTGGGAGATTTCTTTATCTATCTGATGCTGGCACTGATTGCCGTTGCAATGGCGTTTCCGCTGGTATTTGCAATCAGCAGCTCTTTAAAACCTCTGGATGAATTATTTTTATTCCCTCCGCGGGTATTTGCACAGAATCCCACACTGGACAATTTCCAGGATTTGTTTGTGACAATGGGAAAATCCTGGGTTACATTTTCGAGATACATTTTCAACACGGTGTTCATTACCGTTGTGGGAACTTTCGGACATTTGATTATTGCGTCCATGGGAGCTTTCGTACTGGCGAAATATGATTTTCCGGGAGCAAAACTATTTTTTGGTATCGTAGTTACGGCATTGATGTTTAACGGATATGTGACAGCAATTCCGAACTACCTGATTATCAGTAAGCTCGGCTGGATTGATACTTACTGGGCAATCATCGTACCGGCTTTTGCAGCGCCGATGGGTTTATTCCTGATGAAGCAGTTCATGGAGGGAATACCGATGTCTCTGGTGGAGGCGGCAAAAATTGACGGAGCAAGTCAGTGGAAGATATTTATCAATATCGTTATGCCGAATGTAAAGCCGGCATGGCTGACACTGATTATTTTCTCGGTACAGAATCTGTGGAATAACAAAGCTGCCACATTTATTTATTCGGAAGAGAAAAAGACACTTGTCTATGCACTTCAACAGATACAGAGTGGTGGAATTGCAAGAACGGGTCAGGCAGCAGCGGTAACGGTAATTGTTATGCTGGTTCCTATTACAATTTTTATTCTGTCTGAAAGCCAGATCCTTGAAACAATGGCAAGCTCAGGTCTGAAGGATTAAGGGGGAAGGAAAGATGAAGAGGAGATGGAAAAGTCTGGCGGCAGCAGCGCTTGGGCTCTGTATACTTGCCGGGGCGTCTGCAGAGGTGAAGGCAGATGACGGTGCAGAAAAGGGATACACCTACAATTACGATTATTGGGGAGATGTTGCCTATTCTCCCGATGCCTACAGTACGGTGGGGGTATATACATCCGTGGAACTCGGTCTGGATGTGAGCTTTCGCTCAGCGGAAGGCTTGTATGTGAGAGACAATTTTGTTTATATCTGTGATACCGGAAACAACCGGATCGTGGAATTGGAACGAACAGATGTCAGCAAATTTGAGGTTGTCAGAATCATTGACACGATAAAGGGGGATACGGAGGTAAAGACACTTTCCGGGCCCACAGACATCTGCGTGACCGAAACAGGGGATATCTACATTTGTGATAAAGGAAACCACCGCATTCTAAAGCTGGATAAAGACCTGAACTATATCATGGAATTTACAAAGCCTGTGGATGCAACATTTGACCAGTCAACAGAATTTTTACCGGATAAGCTGGAAGTGGACGACGTCGGCAGAGTGTTCTGCATTGCAGACAATGTCAATAAGGGTATGATTAAGTATGAGTCAGACGGAACGTTTACCGGTTTCTATGGTGCAAGCCCGGTTACCTATGACTGGACGGATTACATATGGAAGAAGCTGGCGACCAAGGAACAGAGAAGTGCAATGGAAGCCTTTGTTCCCACAGAGTATGACAATTTATACCGTGACAGTGAGGGATTTATTTTTGCATGTACAACAAATGTCAGCGGAAGCGGTGTGGACAGTGGCGAAGATGAGCCAATCCGCAGAATGAATATGCTGGGAAACAATATCCTGATTGAAAACGGAAATTTTGGAGTAATTGGTGATGTTTACTGGGGAAATGCCGGCGGCTACAAAGGACCGTCGCTGATTACGGATATTACGGCACTGGAAAACGGAATCTACTTTGCAGTTGACAAGGTTCGTGGACATATTTTTGGTTATGACACGCAGGGAAATATGCTTTATGCATTTGGCGGAAACGGTAATATGGATGGCTATTTTAAACTGCCCAGTGCAATCGAACATATGGGAACCGATTTGCTTGTGCTTGATGCGCAGGACGCGAGCATAACCGTATTTACACCCACAGAATACGGAGAACTGATTTATCAGGCGATTGCCGAATACGATGCCGGTGATTATGATGCTTCCGGTGAGACCTGGAAACAGGTGATGGCAATGAATGGAAATTATGATCTTGCTTACATCGGAATCGGCAGAGCGATGATGCGGCAGGGACAATATCAGGAGGCAATGGAGTACTTCCGGCTGAAATGGGATACCACCTATTATTCCAAGGCATTTAAGCAGTACCGCAAAATCTGGGTGGAGGATCACATTGGAGTCATATTTTTACTGGTATTTCTGTTGTTCATCCTTCCGATGATTATCGGAAAGGTTAAGAAGGTCAAGTGGGAAATTGACACGGCAGACATATTTCAGGATAAAAAATAGGAATGGAGGCAGGCATGTTAGCTTCGTTAAAGAAAAAGGAAACATATGAGCATTATTTTGCCACATTAAAATATGCATTGTATGTCATTACACATCCCCTTGATGGTTTCTGGGACCTTACGCATGAAAAGCGTGGCTCGATAGCAGCGGCAAATACCATTGTTCTGCTGACGGTGCTGGCAAGGATTATGAAGCTTCAGTTCACCAGCTTTGTATTTCAGCAGGTATACTGGGAGAACGTCAACATCTTTTTGTATATTGCAAGTATCTTATTTCCGCTGGCGCTTTTCTGTGTAGGTAACTGGGGACTGACGACATTATTTGACGGAAAGGGAAAGCTCTATCAGATATATATGGGAACGGCATATGCGCTGACCCCATATCCGCTGATTCAGTTTCCGCTGATTGTATTTAGCAATCTGGTAACGGAGGAGGAGGGAGCCTTTTATGTCTTTGCAGGTACGTTCTCCATTCTGTGGGCAGCAATTCTCATTATCTGCGCTATGATGGAGATTCATGAATACAGCCTCAGCAAGACCCTTCTTTTCATGGTTGCATCCGCATTTGCAATGCTTGTTATGGTATTTATCCTGCTGCTGTTCTTTTCTATGATCAGCCAGGGAGTGGCATATTTTGTCTCCCTTGTGAAAGAAATCATGTTCCGTATGTAGAAGAGGGTGGAGGTAGAAGGTATGAGTAAAGACAAAACAGCAGGGTCAGTTAAGGTAAGAAGTGTCCTGCAAGAAAAACTAAAAAGTCTCCTGGGACCTATTCTGATTCTGCTCCTGATCGTAGCGGGACTGTTGATCATTGTGTTCTGGAAGGAAGAAGAAATCCCGGAGGAAATTGTTAAGGTAAATACCTATGAAGGGACGAAGTCAGACATTGTATTGGAAAATGAGAGCCTGAAGATGGTGATGGACCCGGAGACGACACAGTTTACGGTAACAAAGAAATCCACAGGAACGGTATGGTATTCCAATCCGCAGAATGCAGACGAGGATGGCATTGCTCTTAAAAATGATATAGAGAATCTGAAATCCACGTTGCTTCTGACCTACAGTGTCGTAAACGGAGTGGATACGCTTTACAACAATTACAAATACAGTATTTCATCGAAGATATATAATATCGAGGCATCGGAAGACTGCATCAAAGTCTCTTATTCCATCGGTGAGGTGGAAAAGGAATACATAATTCCGACGGTAGTTGAGGAAGACCGAATGGCAGCTCTGATGGAGAATATGAGTACCGGTGATGCTTCCCTGATTAAGGATTACTACAAAAAGTACGACATCAATAATCTTGGAAAGAAGGACGACAAGGAGGCCCTGCTGGAGCAGTACCCGATTCTTTCGGAAAAGGTTATTTACGTACTCCGGGATGGTGTAAAGGATAATCTGAAAAAGAAATTCGAGCAGTACTTTGCAGATGCCGGCTATACGGAGGAAGAGTATGCGGCGGACAGGGAACTTTACGGAGCGGGCGGTGAGTCGGATAAACCGGTGTTTAATGTCAGCATGGAATACCGGCTGGATGGAGATGACCTGATTGTGACGGTTCCGATGTCGGAAATAGAGTACAAAGAAGAATATCCGATTATCAATCTGACGATTCTGCCTTATTTTGGAGCAGGCGGCACAGAGGAAGAAGGATATATGCTGGTGCCTGAGGGCGGTGGCTCCATCATCCGGTTCAACAACGGCAAGCTGGCACAGAACAGTTATTTCTCCAATGTTTACGGCTGGGATATGGCACAGGGAAGAGACTATCTGGTACATGAAACAAGAGCCTATTATGGGGTGTACGGTATTGCGAAGGGGGATTCTTCTTATCTGTGCATTTTAGAGGATGGCGCTTCCTACGCATCCATTTCCGCCGACATCAGCGGAAGAACCAACAGCTATAATTACGTAAATGCAAATTTTGGCATACTGCACAGAGAGCAGTGTGATGTGGCAGATAAATATAACGGCGAGATGTTCATGTATGAGGAGAATATTCCAGAGGAGAACCTGGTAGAACGCTTTCGGTTTGTAGACAGCGCAGATTATGTGGACATGGCAAATTCCTACCACAATTACCTGAGTGAAAAGTATGGAGAGGCCTTCGCAGAGAATACGGACGAAAACGTGCCGGTTGCGGTGGAGGTAGTCGGAGCAGTGGATAAGGTAGAACAGGTAGTCGGTGTTCCTGTTTCAAGACCTTTGGCTCTTACGACCTACCGGGAGACCCAGGAAATGCTGGAGAGTCTGAAGGAAAGCGGCGTCTGCAATCTGTCCGTGAAAATGAGCGGCTGGATGAACGGTGGAATCAATCAGAAAATATTAAAGGATGTGGATCTGATATCAGATCTGGGAAGTAAAAAGGATTTGAAGGCATTGCTTTCCTATGCGAAAGAAAATGATGTGGATATCTATCTGGACGGCATCACCAATTATGCGAATGACAGTAACCTGCTTGACGGGTTCTCCGTATTCAGCGATACAGCAAGACTGGCAAGCAAGGAAAAGGTGGAATTGCTAGAATACGATCCGGTGTGTTACGAAGAACAGAAATGGAAGGATTCCTATTATCTGCTGAAGCCGGCACTGATCGTGGAAATGATGCAGAATCTTTCGGATGCGGCATCCGAATATGGAGCGCAGGGAGTGTCCTTCCGGGATGTCGGATACCAGTTGTCTGCAGACTATGATCAGAAAGAACTGGTAACGCGCGAGGCGGCTTTGAATATGCAGCTTGCCGAGCTGGAAAGCATAAAGGCATCCGGTCTTTCCGTTATGACCAACATGGGAAATGACTATACGCTTGGTGTGACGGATTTCATCACAAATATGGACTTAAACGGTTCTGTTTATACGATTATCGATGAGACGGTGCCGTTTTACCAGATAGCGATTCATGGATTTGTGAATTATGCAGGAGAGGCACTGAACCTTTCCGGTGATTACAGGATGGAACTGTTAAAGTCAGCAGAATATGGAGCAGGTCTGTACTTCGTATTTATGGAAGCAGAGCCGACTGAGCTGCAGAACACCTACTATACACAGTATTTTGGTGCAAACTTTGCTTCCTGGAAAAATAAAATGCTGGAGATTTATGACAGATATGAGGCAGAACTGGGTAACACCTTCCGGCAGCGTATCACAGACCATGAAAATCTTGATGAGGGAGTCGCGCTGACGACCTATGAAGATGGAACCAGGGTATACGTAAACTACAACAGCACGGATTATACGACGGAAGACGGTGTAATTCTTCCGGCAAGAGATTATCTGGTAATTCAGTAATAGAAAGGGTAACAGTTATGAGGAGAAGAAAGAAATATAGCGGTCTTCAAAAAAGAAATGCAATATCGGGATATCTGTTTATAATGCCCTTCATTATTGGTTTCCTGGCATTTATGGTAAAACCGTTTTTCCAGTCCCTTTACATGAGCTTTTGTAATGTGGAAATCGGAGCGGGAAGCTTTCAGATGATTTTTGACGGAATTTCAAATTACGCCAGGGCATTTACCGTGGATACGGAGTTCACCCGTCTTCTGACGGAGGAGCTTGGCCGGATGGCTTATAGCTCTCTGGCAATCATGGTGTTCAGCTTTTTTGTAGCCCTGATTCTGAACCAGAAGTTTAAGGGACGCGCGCTTGTCCGGGCAATTTTCTTCCTTCCGGTGATTTTATCTTCCGGTGTCATTCTTGGCATCGAGTATGATAACTCACTACTGGCAGGAATCCAGGATACCATTCAGAAGTCTACGGGAGATGCAAGTATTTCCGGGGCAATTGAGAAAATTCTCATGACCAGCGGAATCGGTGGTGAAGTATTTGATGTTGTTTTTGAAATTGTTGATGGTGTTTATGATATTGCAATTGCATCCGGAATTCAGATTATTATCTTCCTGTCCGGTCTGCAGACCATTTCCACAAGTATGTATGAGGCAGCGGATATTGACGGCTGTACGAAATGGGAGAGTCTGTGGAAAATCACTTTTCCGATGATCAGTCCGTTGTTCCTTGTAAACTGGATTTACACGATTGTGGATTTCTGTATGAGATCGGACAATGAGGTTCTGGAAAAAATCAGCGACACAATGATTGTCGATTTGAATTACGGGTTTGCTTCTGCAATGGCCTGGAGCTATTTCCTGATTGTGATTGCCATTATAGGTATAAGCTCACTACTGATATCAAGGGGGGTTTATTACTATGACTAAAGGAGCAGTAATGAAAAAAGAAAGTTTTTGGGAAAGAAACAGAAAATCAGGCGGGCTCCTTTTGAAAAAGAGGGCGAAGAGCATTTCGGTAAGCGTCATACGTGCCGTGTTACTGTTTGGAATGTGCTTTATGATCCTGCAGCCGATTTTAAATAAGATATCGGTCAGCTTTATGGCGGAGGAAGATTTGTACAATGCAATGGTTATTGCTATACCGGAGCATTTTACAACGGATAACTACCGGCTGGCAAATCAGTTCATGTCGTACTGGAGTACCCTGGGAAATACACTGCTGGTGTCAATCACAATTGCACTCCTTCAGATTACGGTCTGCACGATTGTCGGATATGGTTTTGCAAGATTTGAATTTCCGTTTAAGAAGTTCTGGTTCGCCTGTGTCATGCTGGTGATCATTATTCCGCCACAGACGATTTCCACATCCCTGTATCTGCATTTCCGCTTTTTCGATATTCTCGGTATTTTTAAACATCTGTTTGGAACTACTCTGAATTTAAGGGGATCGGCGATTCCGTATTACCTGATGAGCGGCGGATGTATGGGGTTAAAGAACGGATTGTATATTTATATGATTCGTCAGTTTTTCCGGAACATTCCAAAGGACATTGAGGAAGCCGCTTATGTGGACGGATGTGGAACCTTAAGGACATTTTTCCAGATTATGCTGCCGGATGCGAAGCCAATCTTAACGTCCTGTTTCCTGTTTGCCTTTGTATGGCAGTGGACAGACGGGCTTTACAGCAAAATGTTCCTCGGAAATATCAAGCTGCTGTCCATCCAGCTGACCCAGATTGGTGAGAAATTAAGCTACTATCTGGTCTATACCATGAAGCAGGCAACGGGAGCATCGGTAGGATATACACAGTGCATTATCTCAACGGGTACGTTGATGGTAATTCTGCCGCTTTTGATTCTCTATCTGTTCGCACAGAAGGGATTTGTAGAGAGCTTAAGCAGTACCGGTATCAAGATGTAGTATATAGTTTCATGGCGGGGTATTCCCTATGACAGGAAATGCAGGCTGTGATTTTATATAAGAGTAAAAAAGGAGAAGTTAAAAGGAGGAAAACAAAATGAAAAAAAGAAGTCGTGTATTGTCTGTGCTGTTAGCAACAGCTATGGTAGCCGGAGCAGTGGGATGCGGTTCCAATGCGACAAGCGGTAACAGCGGTGCATCCGCAGGAGAGAGCACGGGAGGAAGTACAGAGACCGTTGCTGCAGAGGAAGGAACAGAAGCTGCCGGAGCAGAAGAAGAGGAAGTTGGTCAATATACGGTACTTACCGATGAGAATGGCAACACATATGATCTGGGTGGAATCGATGTGATTATCGCAGACTGGTTCACACCGGAGGAGCAGGAGCTTACAAGCGCATATGATGAGGCACGTCAGGAGTACTTAGACTGGGCGCAGGAGACCTATAATTTTACGATTAAGCAGAAGGCAGTGACATCCTGGGGAGATTCACCGGAAGATTATGTAAACTACGCTACAACCGGCGGAGATGAGTACTATGTATTCACGCTGTATCAGGGAAGTGCCTTGACCTCTGCTATCCAGAGCGGATTGATGTATGATTTGTCTACCCTGGACTGCCTGGATTTCTCAGAATCCAAATGGGACACTGTCGTAAAGGATACCATGTCAAAGGGAGATTCCGTATATGCGATGAGAGCTATGGATCATGAGCCCACCGCAGGTATCTACTTCAACAAGAGACTGTTGGAGGAGGCAGGAATCGATCCGGAAACCATTTATGATTTACAGAGAAATAACGAGTGGACCTGGGATAAGTTTGAAGAACTCTGCAAACAGGTACAGAAGGATACCGACAATGACGGTGTAATCGATTTGTATGCCATGACGAACTTCTCAAGCACACTGTATCCGGCAGCCGTATTCTCCAATGGCGGACAGTTTATCGGAAAAGATGACAACGGTTATTACAACGATCTGGAATCTGATGCGACCATGGAAGCGTTAAACTGGGCGCTTGATATGATTGACAAGTATGAAATGGTATATCCGGAAGATGCGGCATGGGATTATACATTTACCGCATTTGCAAACGGTGAAGCCGTATTTACCTGTGCGGAATCCTATAAAGCAGGCGACTGGGCAGATATGGAGGATGACTTCGGATTTGTATGCTTCCCGATGGGACCGAGAATGGATCATTATGTAAATTATGCACAGGATAATGTATTTGTAATTCCGTCCTGCTATGATGCAGATAAGGCATGGAAAATTGCGTTTGCATTCAACCTCTACAATGAGCCGGTTCCGGGATATGAAGATCATGAGACATGGAAAGACAATTACTACAAGTCCTTCCGTGATACGGAATCTGTAGACGAAACACTTGCAATCATGGTTGACAGCGGAGTACCTATGTATGAGAAACTGGTAAATGGTATTGATATGGGTCCGGATCTGTACTGGGGTATCAGCAAGGATAATACACCGGCACAGAAGGCAGAATCCATCCGCAATACATGGCAGTCTTACATTGACACTGCGAACGGCAAATAAAACACGAAGCAGGATATATAAGAGGAACGGGAGCTGGGATAGCAGTTATGCTGCTATCCCTGACTTCTACCCGGATTTGATAAAAGTGGCTGCCGGAATAGCTGCTTTTATGAGCTTCGGGTGTGACAGAAAGATGATAGAAGAACGGGAGGAAAGTCTATGGGGAATCTGTTTAGTACGGATAGCGGGTTTATGCGCTTCTTATCAAAGGTATCGGATATTTGTATCATCAGTGTTCTGTGGCTGATTTGCTGCATACCGGTTGTGACAATTGGCGCTGCCACGACAGCGGCTTATTATACGATGGTAAAGACAGTCAAAAAGCAAAGGGGAACACTGCTTCATGAATTCTTTAAATCATTCGGACAGAATTTTAAGGATTCCGCAATAATTAATGCCGTATATCTGCTCATTATGGGAATACTGGTGTTTAACATTTACTGGATGTATCAGGACCTGGGGAGAACGGACAGCGGGCTGGCATTTCAGATGCTCTTTATTTACCTGACCCTGTTTCTGCTGATGCTTGCCGCAGGTATTTATACATATCCGGTATTGTCCAGATTTGAGATGAAAAAATTTACATTGGTAAAATTTTCGATACTGATTATGTTTCGGAATTTTCATATCACATTACTATTGCTGGCGGTTTTTGGCATATCGTTTGTCTTAATCGTGGTATGTCCGTTTGGTGTACTGTTTGTGCCGGGTATCTGTCTGTATGTGTACAGCTTTTTTATGGAAAAGGTTCTGAGAAAATATATGACAGAAGAAATGATTGCGGTGTGGGACGGCGAACAGGAAGAGCAGTAGATGCAGGAAGGCAGATGAGGGGGAGATTATGGAATTTGAACTGGGAAACAGACAAAAACCGGCTGTGATTTTCTTAGAGGAAAACTGTTACAGCGGAGTAAGGAAAATTGCACGGAAGGTAGCTGGGGATGTAACGCTTGTGACGGGGAACTGCCCGGAAATCAAAACACTGTCGGTGGAGAATGCCGCATCCTGCCTGACAGAAAACGGCATTGTTGTTGGCACCCTTGGAAAGAGTGAGATCTTAGAACTGCTTAGAGGGCAGCTTCCGCTGGGGCAAATCGAGGGAAAAAGGGAATGTTATCTGTTCTGTCTGGGGAAGTTGGAAGGAAAAACGATACTTGTCATAGCCGGAAGTGATAAGAGAGGAACCATTTACGGGTTATTTCACCTGTCAGAGTGTATGGGGGTCTCTCCGTGGGTGCGTTTTGCGGATGTTGTGCCACAAAAGAGGGAGCATCTGATACTGACGCCGCAGGATAATGTGATATCGAAGGAGCCTTCTGTAAAATACAGGGGATTTTTTATTAATGATGAATGGCCGGCATTCGGAAGCTGGACCTTTGAGCATTTCGGCGGTTTTACGGCGGAGATGTATGACCTGATTTTTGAGACACTGCTCCGGTTAAAGGGAAACTATCTGTGGCCTGCCATGTGGACCTCTTCATTTACCCTGGATGGACCGGGGGATGCAAATGCCAGACTTGCGGATGAATACGGAATTGTGATGAGCAATTCCCACCATGAACCCTGCTTAAGGCACAGTGAGGAATGGGATCTGGTTCGCGGGGAGAACACCATTTACGGAAACGAGTGGAATTATGCCACAAACCGTGAGGGATTATTACAGTATTGGCGTGACGGTCTGCTCCGCAGCGGAAAATTTGAAAATATTATTACCATTGGAATGCGTGGAGAGCGGGATTCCACAATGCTTGGCCCGGATGCCACCTTAAAACAGAACATTGATCTGTTAAAGGATATTATCACAGAGCAGAGAAAACTGATTGCGGAATGTGTGGGAGAGGATGCACCACAGATGCTTGCGCTGTATAAAGAGGTGGAGGCATATTTTTATGGAAATGAGAATGCGAAGGACGGGTTGAAGGACTGGGATGGACTGGACGGAGTTACCCTGATGCTGTGTGAGGATAACTTTGGGAATATGAGGACCCTGCCGACGGAGGACAGTAAATACCGCAAGGGCGGCTGGGGGATGTATTACCACTTTGATTACCACGGAGGACCTGTTTCCTATGAATGGGTGAACAGTTCTTATCTTCCGAAGGTCTGGGACCAGATGACAGAAGCCTACGAGTTTGGAATACGTGATATCTGGGTCGTAAATGTGGGGGATTTGAAATTTCAGGAATATCCGCTGAGCTTCTTTATGGATCTTGCCTATGACTATGAAAAGTGGGGTGTGTCAAACCCTGCGGCACCGCAGGAATATCTGGAATACTGGATTGCAAGAGAGTTTGGCGGCAGATTTACGGATGGAATGCGGGGAGAACTTTTGGCTGTCATGAAGGGATATACCAGGCTGAATCATAACAGAAAGCCGGAGGCAATGTCCCCTGCCGTATATCACCCGGTTCATTATGGGGAGACAAAGCGGGTTCTTGATGCGGTTCTTGAACTGGAGCAGCGTTTACAGGCATTGGAAGAACAGATTCCCGAGGAACTGCAGCCGGCGTTTTTTGAACTGGTGTATTACCCGGCGATGGGAAGCTTAAATGTGCAGAAACTGAATCTTCTATCCGGGCTGAATCATTACTATGCCGGGCTTGGAGCGGTAATTGCCAATGATTATGCAAACGAGGTGGAGGCGTGTGTGGAAGCGGACCGGAAGCTGACAGAACGGTTAAACGGACTTCTCGACGGAAGATGGAACGGAATGGGCGCCTCGGAGCACATCGGTTTCCGGAACTGGAATGATGAGGAATGCTGTTATCCGGTGAGAATGTATGTCACACCTGCCAATAAACGGAGAATTGCAGCTTATGTGAAGGGCGATGGTGATGTGGTTACCGCCGGTGGGGACTGGACAGGGAAAAAACTGGTAATGAAACAGTTTTTGCGCCAGGATACATCGGAAGGAGCGATTGTTCTTTTAAATACGGGAAATCAGGCAGTTGATTATGAGATAGAGTGTGCAAACGCTGCTGTTCATTTTTCCAGGAAATCAGGAAGGCTGGAAAAAATAGAAGAGATTCTGGTAAGCATTGACAAGACTGTGGTAAACAGTGGAGAAACATTTGTCGTTCATTATGCGGGAGGAAATATCCGGTGCGTGATAGAGACAAATGCAATGCCGCAAGAAGCGTTAGAGGCAATGACCTTTCTTGAGGCGGACGGCATAACCACGATCGAGGCGGAGCATTATGTAAAACGGGAGGAGGGAGACGGCGGAAACTTTGAGAAGCTTTCCGAATACGGCAAAACACGTTCCGGTATGAAGGCATATCCGTGTGACCGTATTTTTGAATGCGGGAGAGGACCGTCATTAACCTATCGTGTATCTGTGGAAAAAGAGGGCGATTACCGGCTGCTGTTCTACACGGCGCCGGCGAATCCGCTTGCGCAGTGGGATCGTGTGGAATTCGGACTTCGGGTAAACGGGGAAGAGGTAAAACAGATTCCGCTGATACCGGAGGGTTACGTTTCCGGAGAGCCATCGTGTCCGGCATGGTGTGAAATGGTATTAAACCAGATTCGTGTGGTGGAGCAGAATGCACATTTGAAGCAGGGGTTAAACTGTCTGCAGCTTCAGGCAATCAAGCCGGGGTTTGTATTAGAAAAAATTGTGATTGTAAGGGAAGAAAAAGAACTTCCGGTATCCTATCTCGGACCGGAGGAAAGCTATTATATTCATGAATAAGTGGAGGAAAGAAATGAGAGGACCAACAGCACCAAAAGATCCGGAGAAAAAGAGAGCTTATTTTTACATTATGAGAGAAAAAGAAATATTCGGCTTAGAGCAGCCGGATGGAAAAGGAGTCCAGTTCCTGTATGAGGATGGCGGAAGACTGATTAACAGTGCCCAGATTGCCGGAAGCATTACGGATGAGGAAATCTTAGAACTTCTCAAGACCACAGAGGGCTTCCGGAAGCTGGTACATAGCATCGGTGTCAGTGTGGAAACAGAAAACCCGCAGGAGAAGGTGGATTTTGTATTCCAGATGTACGGGAGGGAGAATCCCTACAGCGGCGGGACGAATATTGTACGCACATTGCACGGCGACGGGGCAGAGACACGAATCCTGCTTGAGGAGCAGGAATGGTCTGAGGATGACAAGGAGCCGGGACAGATTCGTTTTGAGTTTGAGAAGCCGGGAATCCTTGGAACTGTGAATGTGAGATTGTTCTTAAATGATGGCTATACAGCACCGGAAGCATCCGAGGAAACAGGTGTTGATGTGACTTCGGCAGATTATGCAGCCATGATAAGGCGTTCCCTGATGAGCATAGGAAATACGGCAAGAGTGGAAGCTGCAATAAAGAAGGCGAAACAGGGAGAACCGGTGACAGTTGCATATATCGGTGGTTCGATTACCCAGGGAGCGGGGGCAATTCCGATTCATACGGAATGTTATGCGTACAAATCCTATCGGGCATTTGCGGAGGCATTTGGAACCGGGGACAATGTCAGGTTTGTCAAGGCAGGCGTTGGCGGTACACCGTCTGAGCTTGGAATGCTACGCTTTGACAGGGATGTGCTTCGGAATGGAAAAGTGGAGCCGGATATTGTCATTGTGGAGTTTGCGGTAAATGATGAGGGGGATGAGACAAAAGGAGACTGTTATGAGAGTCTTGTACGGAAAATATTGAAGCTTCCCAATCATCCGGCTGTAGTGCTTTTGTTCTCTGTTTTTGCAAATGACTGGAATCTTCAGGACCGTCTGTCTGTTGTGGGAGACCGCTATAATCTGCCAATGGTAAGCATCATGGATGCGGTGACGCCCCAGTTCAGGCAGAAGGCGGGAGAGGGAAGAGTGCTTTCCAAAAACCAGTTTTTCTATGATATTTTCCATCCTTCGAATATCGGCCATACGATTATGGCGGACTGCCTGACCTATTTCTTTAAGCAGGCAGAAAGATGCATGGAAGATGTGGGCAGACCTGCTTCGGATGACAACACAGAGCAGCTGCTGGAGAAGTCTCCTGCAATCGGAAATACCTTTGAGGATGTAAAGCTTTTGGACCGCAGTGAGACCGGCGATGCTGAGATATCCTGTGGTGCGTTTGAGGAAACGGACAAAGTGCTTCAGTGTGTGGAGATGGATGCGGATTTATTCGGAACAGCGGAGTTTCCGTATAACTGGATGTACGCCGGAAGCAAAGCGGGAAAACAGCCGTATTTTGAGATGAGGATTAACTGTAAGGCGTTGGTGCTTATTTTTAAGGATGCAGGAGATCTGTCTGTGGGAAGGGCGGATGCCTTTGTGGATGGCAATAAAATTCTGACAGCAGATCCACACATCAATGGCTGGGTACACTGCAATCCTGTCATTCTGTTTACAGAGGATGTGGCGAAGGAGCATGTGGTGAGAATACAGATGGCAGAGGGGGACGAGGAGAAAACCTTTACCATTTTAGGATTCGGATATGTGAAATAAACAAGGGACATTAAAGGAGATTGTAAAGGAATGGAAATGACATTGCGATGGTACGGTTCAAAGTTTGATACGGTAACACTGGAACAGATTCGTCAGATTCCGGGGGTGACAGGAGTTATCACCACGCTGTACGATACTGCTCCGGGGGAGGTGTGGAGCAGAGAGCGCATTCGTGCGATGAAGGAAGAGGTTGAAGCGGCAGGGCTTCATGTCGCCGGAATTGAAAGCGTAAATGTCCATGATGCAATTAAGACAGGCGTTCCGGAACGGGAGCAGTATATAGATAATTATATAGAAACACTGGAAAATCTGGGAAAAGAAGATATACATCTGGTATGCTATAATTTTATGCCGGTATTTGACTGGACCAGGACCGAACTGGCGCGCAGGAGACCGGATGGCTCTACCGTGCTTGCCTATACGCAGGAAGCGGTAGATGCCTTAAATCCTGAGAAAATGTTTGATTCCATTGCAGGTGAGATAAACGGAACCGTAATGCCGGGCTGGGAACCGGAGCGCATGGCAAGGGTAAAAGAGCTGTTCGCGTTGTATGAGCATGTGGATGAGGAAAAGCTGTTTGATAATCTGAAATATTTCCTGGAGCGGATTATGCCGGTGTGCGATACGTATGATATCAATATGGCGATTCATCCGGATGATCCGGCGTGGAGTGTATTTGGTCTTCCCCGCATTATTACGAAAAAGGACAATGTCTTACGTATGATGCGCATGGTGGATAATCCCCATAATGGTGTAACCTTCTGTTCCGGTTCTTACGGAACCAGCTTAAACAACGATCTGCCGGATATGATACGCTCTCTGAAGGGAAGAATACATTTTGCACATGTGCGGAATCTGAAATTCAATTCTCCCACAGACTTTGAGGAAGCGGCTCATTTATCTGCGGACGGAAGCTTTGATATGTACGAAATTATGAAGGTGCTTTTCGACATTGGGTTTGATGGTCCCATTCGTCCTGACCATGGACGGATGATTTGGGGCGAGGTGGCAATGCCGGGCTATGGTCTGTATGACAGGGCACTGGGCGCAGCGTATCTGAACGGACTTTGGGAAGCGATTGAGAAGGGGGCAAGATAACATGAAGCTTTGCAGCGAAGCATTGACGGAGCGTGCACGTTGGGAAGAAAAGGGATATCAGCTTCCGAACTATGACAGAGAAACTGTTGCAGAAAAGGCCAGAGAGAATCCCTTCTGGATTCATTTCGGAGCCGGGAATATTTTCCGTGCATTTCAGGCAAATGTGGTGCAGAATATGCTGAATGCGGGGAGCCTGGACCGGGGACTTATTGTAGCGGAAGGCTTCGACTATGAGATTATTGAAAAAATGTACCGTCCGCACGAAAACTATTCCCTGCTTGTGACGCTGAAGGCGGATGGCAGCATGGAAAAGACGGTTGTAGGAAGCATTATGGAATCCTGTATTTTAGATTCCGATAACGGGGAAGAGTTTAAACGGCTTTGCGACATTTTTGAGAAGGATTCTCTGCAAATGGCAAGTTTCACGATTACAGAGAAGGGCTACAGTCTTGTAAACGGCAGGGGTGAGCTTTTGCCGGAGGTGAAAGCTGATTTTATCTCCGGTCCCGCAAAGCCGGGGAGCTATATGGGAAAGGTTGTGGCGCTTTTGTACCGTCGTTATCAGGCAGGGCAGAAGCCAATTGCCATGGTGAGCATGGACAACTGCTCCCATAACGGGGATAAGCTTTATGCGGCAGTAAATGCCTTTGCGGAAAAATGGGTCAAAAACGGTCTGGCAGACCAAGGCTTTGTCAACTATGTAAATACAAAGGAGAAGGTTTCCTTCCCCTGGTCGATGATTGATAAAATCACACCACGGCCGGACACTTCCGTTGAGGCAATTCTGAAAGAAGACGGAATTGAGGAGCTGGAGCCTGTAATCACTTCAAAGAATACGTATGTGGCACCCTTTGTGAACGCGGAGGAGTGTGAATATCTCGTAATCGAGGATGCGTTTCCGAACGGACGGGAGGCACTGGAAAAGGGCGGTTTGATATTTACGGAGCGTGAGACTGTGGATAAGGTGGAGAAAATGAAGGTCTGCACCTGCCTGAATCCACTTCATACGACACTTGCCGTATTCGGATGCCTTCTGGGATACACCAGGATTTCTGAGGAAATGAAGGATGGACAGTTGCGCAGGCTGGTGGAAGAGATTGGATATACCGAGGGACTTCCCGTGGTGGTTGATCCGGGAATTATTCATCCAAAGGAGTTTTTGGATACGGTACTTAAGGTACGCATTCCCAATCCGTTTATGCCGGATACGCCCCAGCGGATTGCCACGGATACCTCACAGAAGCTGGCAATCCGTTTTGGCGAGACCATAAAGGCGTACATGGCATCGGATACACTTGAGGTGGCGCAGTTAAAGTTCATTCCACTGGTATTTGCCGGATGGCTGCGCTATCTGATGGCGGTGGATGATAATGGCAGTGCATTTGTATTAAGTCCGGATCCGCTTTTGGAGGAGATATGTCCTTACCTTGCAGACATAAAGCTGGGTGAGGCATTCAATGCGGAAGCTGTGCTTTCCGGGGTATTGAAACGGAAAGAGATTTTTGGGGTTGACCTGTATGAGGCAGGGCTTGCAAAGAAGGTCTGCGGTTATTTTACAGAGCTTACCGCAGGCATTGGTGCCGTTCGTGCTACGCTTAAGAAATATCTTGGGGCTGCCGTATGAGAAATATCTTAGAGCTGCCGCTTGACGTTGACATTTTGTCCAATCGTGTTTAGAATAATAAGATAGCGACAAGAAAGGAACGATTGGTTATGAAAAAAATTTTGGATCTGATTTCGGAGGAAGTAACCCGTGCATTCGTGGACTGCGGTTACGATGCAAGGTACGGAAAGGTTACTCTGTCGAATCGTCCGGATCTCTGCGAATATCAGTGTAACGGCGCCATGGCGGCAGCTAAGGAATATAAGAAAGCTCCATTTATGATTGCAGATGAGGTTGCTGCAAAGCTTACAGGTACTCCCCTGTTCTCCATGGTGGAGTCCGTAAAGCCGGGATTTTTGAATTTTAAGCTTTCCGAAGAATATCTGGCAGGCTATGTGGCAGATATGCAGGCTGACGAGGGGCGTTTCGGCTGTGAGAAGACCGCTGCGCCAAAGACCATTATGATTGACTACGGCGGACCCAATGTGGCAAAACCGCTTCACGTGGGACATCTGCGCTCTGCCATCATCGGTGAGAGCGTAAAGCGCATCGGAAAGTTCATGGGACATAATATGATCGGTGATGTGCATCTGGGTGACTGGGGACTGCAGATGGGACTTATCATTACAGAGTTAAAGCTGCGCAAACCGGAGCTTGTATATTTTGATGAGAACTATGAAGGGGACTACCCGGTGGAACCACCTTTTACAATTTCCGAGCTGGAGGAAATTTATCCTACTGCCAGCGGAAAATCCAAGGAGGATGCGGCTTATAAGGAAGCTGCCATGCAGGCGACCTTTGAACTTCAGCACGGCAGAAGAGGCTACCGGGCGCTGCTGGATCATATCTTAAATGTGTCCGTCACGGATTTAAAAAAGAACTATGAGAATCTGAATGTTTCCTTTGAACTCTGGAAGGGAGAATCGGATGCACAGCCTTATATTCCGGCGATGGTGCAGAAGATGAAGGACGACGGATTTGCTTACATCAGTGAGGGCGCACTGGTGGTGGACGTTAAGGAAGAAAGTGATACCAAGGAGATTCCGCCCTGTATGATTTTAAAATCCGATGGGGCTTCTCTCTATAATACGACAGACCTTGCCACTATCGTGTGGAGAATGAAGGATTATAATCCGGATGAACTTATCTATGTAGTGGATAAGCGCCAGGAACTTTATTTTACCCAGGTGTTCCGCTGCGCAAGAAAGACCGGGCTGGTGAAGCCGGAGACAGAGTTGAAATTCTTAGGCTTTGGAACCATGAACGGCAAGGACGGAAAGCCCTTTAAGACCCGTGAGGGCGGTGTGATGCGTCTGGAGCATCTGGTTTCCGGCATCAACGAAGAGATGTTAAAGAAAATCCTGGAGAACCAGAAGACCAAGGAAAATCTGGATATCAGCGAGGAGGAAGCAAGACAGACCGCTAAGGTGGTGGCGCTTGCAGCCATCAAGTACGGCGACCTTTCCAACCAGGCAAGCAAGGATTATATTTTTGATATTGACCGGTTCACCTCCTTTGAGGGAAACACCGGACCTTATATCCTCTACACCATTGTGCGGATTAAGTCCATCTTAAATAAATACCATGGCATGGGCAGAAGTGAGGAAGGGGCAGTCATTGAGGCAGCGCATTCCGACAGCGAGAAGAATCTGATGCTGGCACTGTCCGGCTTTAATGCCATGATGGAGAGCGCATTCGAGGAGACAGCACCCCATAAGGTATGCTCCTATATTTATGAGCTGGCAAATGCATTCAACAGCTTCTATCATGAGACAAAGATTATGTCAGAGGAGAATGAGAATGTGCAGAAGTCTTATATCCGGCTGCTGCAGCTTACGAAATCTGTGCTTGAGACCTGCATTGATGTGCTGGGCTTTTCGGCGCCGGAGCGGATGTAGGCAGATTCTATAAGAAATTTTCAAATTGAAGGGGCAAACCTTTGGGTTTGCCCCTTCAAAAATTTACAGAATGCTGTCTTCGGTATCCTTTCGGTGTTACTCCCAGCTTTTTCCGAAAAACTTTGTCAAAATAATTTCCGTTGGCGAACCCAATCTGTGCAGCGATTTCTGCTACAGTATCCGCTGTATTCAGCAAACGGTTCATGGCAGCCTGAATGCGAATTTCCGTCAGATATTTGATGGGCGTTGTTCCTGTTTTTTTCCGAAATTCTCTGCTGAAATGCTCCAGAGATACCCCCATTCTGTCAGACAATTCCAGGATTCCTGTCAGAGTTCCGTATTCTGTCTCCATGATTTGAATGGCATTTTCTACCATATTCACAGTTGAATTTTCCAAAGTGTCAGGGCATTCAATTTCTTCCGTCAAAAGGCAGATGAAATCATAAAGCAGCTTTCCACCTTCGTATTTCCTGAGTGACGCACCCTGAAGCATCCTTGTTTGCAGCTTAATCAGCAATTCCATAGCGCGACTGTTTTCAGGGAGCTGAAAACAATCCCCGCTAAGTTCCAATATTTTTTCGTAAAAAGGAGTTATCGCATCTCCATCGAAATGCAGGTATGCAAATTCCCAGTCGGAAGATTCCTTTTCTAAATAGTATCTGCTATGCTGTGGTATACGTGCCAGAAAACCCTGACCTGTCGTCAGAAGATTCTTTTTGCCATCCTTTTCGAAGCAGCCTTCTCCTTTTAATGTGCATTGAAACAGATATCCCCGATATCCCGGGCGGTTATCATTGCGGAAATCATATTTTTCCCGATAGCGTCGTTCAATTCCGCCATCTAATATTTGCAAAGAATTCCCCGAAAGATTATCCCTATCCAATACACCGTAGCTTCCCAATTCGTAATTCATCAAATTTTTACCCTCTATATCAAGTAAGTATTCTTTTAAAAGCTATTTATTGCAATTATAATAGGAGTTGAAAAAAGATGCAATATCTAAAAAATACATCAAAAAAGGAGTAAATTTATGAATAAGAATGACTGCGCAAAAACACCTCCTATGGGGTGGAACAGCTATGATTATTACGACACAACGGTAAATGAAATGCAGGTTCGCGCCAATGCCGAGTACATGGCAGAACATTTAAAAGAGTATGGATGGGAATATATTGTAGTAGACATTCAGTGGTACGCCCATGGTGCGGGAAGTATGCGCGACAAATATCAATATATTCCTTTTTCCAAACTTGAGATGGACGAATATTCCCGTCTTCTTCCTGACCCAAATCGCTTTCCTTCCTCTGTGGGCGGCGCAGGATTTAAGCCGCTTGCCAATTATATCCATAGCCTCGGATTGAAATTTGGCATCCATATCATGCGTGGAATTCCACGCATTGCAGCCCACCAGCATACTGCAGTCAAAGGCTGCAACGTTACCGCAGATGAAATCGCATTGCCGGATTCTATTTGCTGGTGGAATCCGGATATGTATGGTGTCACCGACACTCCGGAAGGTCAGGCATATTACGATTCTATTTTTGAACTTTATGCGCAATGGGGTGTTGATTTCGTCAAATGTGATGATATTTGTCGCATGGATCAACCCTCAGCCAGATACGAGATTGAAATGATTGCAAAGGCCATTGAAAAAAGTGGTCGTCCCATGGTACTTTCCCTTTCACCGGGACCTGCAAAGATTGACTGGTCATGGCATTATGAAACCTATGCGAATATGTGGAGGATTACGGACGATTTCTGGGATAACTGGAATCTTTTAAAGGATATGTTTCACAGATGTGAGATTTGGCAGCGACACGTATCTGAAGGATGTTATCCCGATTGCGACATGCTTCCTCTGGGCTGCCTTGGAAAAGGATTCGGCGAGGAACGCATCACCCGCTTCAGCAAGTATGAGCAAAAGACCATGCTCACCATGTGGTGTCTGTTCGGTTCTCCTCTGATGCTTGGCTGCGAGATGACAAAGCTGGATGACTTCACGTTATCTCTATTGACCAACAAAGAGGTTCTGGAGATGCTTACTCCAAAATGTGTACCGCATCAGGTCTGTCTGGATGATGAAAAAGCAATCTGGACTGCACATAATGAAGAGACCGGGAAGTCCTATCTGGCGCTTTATAATCTTTCTGATGACACAGCCAAAGTATCTGTTTCCATTGACAGTCTTAGGATGGACAACGCACCGGATTCTCTTACTGAGCTGTGGACGAAGGAAGTCGTTACCCCGGATGCTTCCGGCATTATTTCTGCTGAACTTTTTGTCCACGACTGCGTAGTCTACGGTTGGTAATCGTTTGCCTGTTGGCGCTTTTCTCATAGCATTTCTATAATCCTTTTGTCTTATTTGGAAATCCCGAATAAGACAAAAGGACTTTGTGCATGCCCGATTCTTAATATCCCAGTTCTTCCCCGATTAAAATGACTTTAATGCGCCCGGAAATGCCGCTTCGCCTGGTAACTACAATCTGATTGCAGATACAGTCCGGGGAGAGACAGTCTGCGCAGACACCGGTGGCTGCACAGGGCGTATTTTTGCCCAGACGTTTACAGTTCATCGGGGTAGCAGTGTTGTGGACGCGGGAAACTGCCTCGGTCACATTGGCGACAATCTTGTTCATACCGGCAAGGATGATGACCTGCTCCGGTCCGTAAATCAGTGCAGCAACCCGGTTTCCGTTGCCGTCGATATTGACCAGTTCACCCTCTACTGTGATGGCGTTGGTGCTCATCAGATAGTAATCCGCAGAGAGGGCATCGTGGTACATTTTCTTTGTCTCCTCCGGGGTTTTGGCAGTGGCACGGTCAATGAGACGGATGTTTGGGTCATGCCGCAGGGCGGTGAGGAGTCCGGTCTCCTCCAGGGTCATAGAGCCGCCGAAGGAGACGGTGCAGCCTTCCGTCAGATAGGAGAAGACTTTTTTCTCCGCTTCCTCTATCGTGGGGCAGTAAAAGCCTTCCATCCGGCGCTTTTCCAGGTTATGGATCACGGTCCCTGCAAGGGCTTCGTAGTGTGCTTCTCTTGGATTCATAAAAAGACCTCCTGTGTATGTAGATTTCGTATAACCAGTATAGCACATCTGCTTGACTTTTGGTTAGAAGCAGATAAAATGAAAGAAGTTATTTTTTCAAGAGGAGGATGTTATGAGCGGAAATTTAAAAAAGATGCTTTCTTATTATAGGCCATACCGGGGGATTTTCTGGGCGGATATGTTCTTTGCAACGCTGTCTGCGGCGGTGGCGCTGGCAATCCCGCTGGTGGTGCGCTACGTGACGGGAACGCTGATTTATCTGGAGTCTTGGGAAATCTTTGGTCAGATTAAGCTGATTGCGCTGCTTTTGGCGGTGCTTCTGGCGGTGGACTGCTACAGCCGTTATTTTATCAGCAACCAGGGGCATGTGATGGGCGCGAAAATTGAGTACGATATGCGTGCGGAGATTTTTGACCATCTTCAGAAGCTTTCTTTTTCCTTTTATGATAATCAGAAGGTGGGACAGTTGATGTCCCGCATCACCACAGACCTTTTTGATATCACAGAGCTGATGCACCATGGACCTGAAAATATTATTCTTTCACTTATTAAGATTGTAGGAGCGCTTGCAATTCTTCTTAGCATCAATCCGGTGTTGGCGCTGGCGGCGTTTGCGGTGCTTCCGTTTATGTTTGCATTTGCCTATTTTCTCAATGGAAAAATGCGCCGGGCATTCCGGCAGAACCGGGTTCGGATTGCGGAGATCAATGCACAGATTGAGGACAATCTGTCCGGTATCCGCGTGGTGAAATCCTTTGCCAACGAGGAGGTGGAGAATCAGAAGTTCAGGGAGGGAAACGACGGGTTCCTTGCGGCAAAAAAGAACAGCTACCATTATATGGGAAGCTTTTCCGCAGGGCTTGGCACCTTTACGACACTGATTCAGGTCAATGTGATTGTGGTGGGGGCGGTGCTGATTGCCAGAGGAAGCGTGGGAGTCAGTGATCTTCTGACGTTTCTTCTCTATATCAGTGTATTTACCGATCCGGTGCGGACGCTGATTGATTTTACGGAGCAGTTTCAGAACGGGTATTCCGGATTTGAGCGTTTCCGGGAGATTATGGATATGGAACCGGAAATCAGGGACCGGGAGAACGCGGTGGAGCTTACGGATGTGAAGGGCAGCATTTCCTTCGAGGACGTGTCCTTTCAGTATGAGGAGAATACGGAAAGTGTATTAAATCATGTGAATCTGACGGTGCCTGCGGGGGCATATATGGCGCTTGTGGGACCCTCCGGGGCAGGGAAGAGCACGCTCTGTTCGCTGATCCCGCGCTTCTATGAGGTGACGGCAGGGGCAGTGAAAATCGATGGAAAGGATGTGCGGGATGTCACGTTAAAAAGTCTGCGGGACCACATCGGTATGGTACAGCAGGATGTGTACCTGTTCGTGGGAACGGTGTACGATAATATCCGTTACGGGCGCCCGGATGCGACCCGGGAGGAGATCATCGAGGCAGCGAAGAACGCCAATGCCCATGAATTCATTATGTCACTCCCGAATGGCTATGAGACCGATATCGGACAACGGGGAATTAAGCTGTCCGGCGGGCAGAAGCAGCGGCTTTCCATTGCCCGGGTATTCTTAAAGAATCCGCCGATTTTGATTTTCGATGAAGCGACCTCTGCGCTGGACAACGAGAGCGAGAAGGTGGTGCAGGACTCTCTGGAGAAGCTGGCAAAGAACAGGACAACATTCGTGATAGCACATCGGCTATCCACCATCAAAAACGCGGAAAGGATTCTGGTGCTCACCGATGACGGCATTGCGGAGCAGGGTACCCATGATGAACTGATGGCGCAGGGCGGAATATACGAAAAGCTTTATGATATGCAGTTCCACAGATAGGATGGTCAGAAGCCAATTGGGGTGCGGAGATTTGAAAATATAAAAGTTTCATGAAATATTTCATAATATTTGCAAATCATGGAAAAACAGAGTAGAATAACAATGTTTGAGCATATAAACAATCCATCTGCCGGCTCCGGGAATGTCTGCGGGGCAGGGTGGACGCCTATAAATGGAAGGAGTAAGAAGCATGACGAAGATTGACATTATTTCCGGGTTCCTTGGAGCAGGAAAGACAACATTTATTAAGAAGATGATCGATGAGGTATTTGCCGGAGAGCAGATTGTCCTGATTGAGAATGAGTTCGGTGAGGTGGGCATTGACGGCGGCTTCCTCAAGGATGCGGGCATCCAGATTACGGAGATGAACTCCGGCTGTATCTGCTGCTCTCTGGTGGGCGATTTCGGAAAGAACCTGCATGAGGTTATTGAGAAATATCATCCGGACCGCATTTTAATTGAGCCGTCCGGTGTGGGCAAGCTCTCTGACGTTATGAAGTCCGTCATTGATATTGAGAAGGAAGAGGATGTGAAATTAAACGGACTGATTACGGTTGTAAACGCATTGAAGGCAAGCAAGCAGATGAAGGCCTTCGGTGAGTTCTTCAACAATCAGATTGAGTATGCAACTACGGTTGTTCTGAGCAGAACCCAGAATGCAACACCGGAGCAGCTGGAGTTCTGTGTAAAGCAGATTCAGGCGCTGAATCCGAAGGCTGCCATCATTACCACTCCGTGGGATGCCATTAAGGGAGAACAGATTCTCAAGGTGGTAGAGGGACAGGATTCTCTGGAGATGAAGCTCTTAGCGGAGGAGCAGCACAGACGTGATGCTGAGGAGCATGAGCACGAGCACCATCACGAGCATGAGGAGCATGAGCATCATCACGACCACGAGCATGAGGAGCATGAGGAGCATGAGCACCATCATGACCACGAGCATGAGGAGCACGAGCATCATCACGACCACGAGCATGAGGAGCACGAGCATCATCATGACCACGAGCATGAGGAGCATGAGCATGAGGAGCATGAGCATCATCACGACCACGAGCATGAGCATGAGCATGAGCATGAGCACCATCACGAACATGGCGAGAACTGCACCTGCGGCTGCCATGACCATGAGCATCATCACCATCATGCGGATGAGGTATTTACCAGCTGGGGTAAGGAGACACCGCATAAGTATACCCGTGAGAAGATTGAGGAGGTATTAAAGACCCTCTGCGAGACCGACGACTATGGTACGATTCTTCGTTCAAAGGGCATGGTGGAGAGCGTAGACGGCAGCTGGATTTACTTTGATATGGTTCCGGGTGAGTATGAACTGCGGGATGGCGAGCCGGACTACACCGGAAGACTCTGCGTCATCGGAACGGATATTGATGAGCACAGACTTGAGGAACTCTTTGAAATCGCTTAATTGAAAGGTTTGGGAAATGGAAGAAATACCAGTATATTTATTTACCGGCTTTATGGACAGCGGAAAGACGACACTGATTAAGGAGACATTGCTGGAGAACGGCTTTGCGGAGCAGGGGAAAAGCCTGATTATCTGCTGTGAGGACGGCGAGGTTGAGTACGACGAAGCCGAGCTGGATAAGATTAAGACAAAGCTTGTTATGGTGGAAAATGAGGAGGATTTCACGACAGAATTTTTAAATCGTGTGAATCTGGAATATCTGCCGGACCAGGTGTTTATTGAGTACAACGGAACCTGGGGCATGGATACCTTAACCGAGCTGAAGCTGCCTAAGGGCTGGGTGATTGTCCAGGCTCTGGCAACGGTGGATGCCACCACGTTTGATATGTATCTTGCCAATATGCGTGCCATGATTATGGAACAGTTATTTATGGCAGATGTAGTAATATTTAACCGCTGTGACGACAGCACAGACAAGGGAAAATACCGTCGCAATGTCAAGGCATTGAACCGCAAGGCACAGCTTGTCTATGAGCGTGCGGACGGAACCCTTGACGAGCGGGAGGAGGAGCTGCCCTTTGATGTGACGGCGGATGAAATTGACATTTCCGATGCCGATTATGCCATCTGGTACATGGACTGCATGGATAATCCGAAGAAGTACGAGGGGAAAAAGATTAAGTTCCTTGCCCTTGTATACAATCCGGACAATCTGAAAAAGGGAGTGTTTGTTCCGGGGCGTTTTGCCATGACCTGCTGTGTGGAGGATGTAACCTTTATCGGCTTTAAGTGCAAATACCCGGATGAGGATAAGATTCCCCATAAGTCCTGGATTAACATTACCGCGGAGGTACATGTGGAGTTTGCCAAGGAATACAAGGGAAAGGGACCGGTACTTTATCCGGTGGAGATTACACCGGCGGAAAAACCGGAGGATGAGTTAGTATATTTTTCATAAGACGGGAGTAAACTTACGACTGCCGCATGAAGAAACATCTGTAATTGCGATAATGCTTCTTATAGGAACTTGACCGAGACTGCGTTCCCATAAGAAGCATTATCGTATACAGATGTTCTTTGTGTGACAGTCTTAAATTTAAGCAAAATCTGCAATCAGAAGATCGGATTTCAGAATATGGTTAGAGAGCCACCCTAAAAGGAAATCAATCAGAGCAAGCAGATATTCCTCCTGATTCTCATCGATGGTGTCTAACTCCTCCAGATTAATTCCCACCAGCTTCTCTACAAAAGCGGTGTGGGCACGCTGCTGGGCATCGAGTCCCGGATAGCCGATGGACTCCATATATTCCTCCTCGTCATTGAAATGGGATTCGGTGTATTCCTGCAGCTCGTCCAGAAGACGGATGATTTCATCGTATTTGTCATGCAGGGTCTGGTTATTTATTACGTCATAGACGTCCCGTATAATCTCAAAAAGCCGTTTATGCTCCTGGTCAATCAGTTCAATGCCGGTACGGTATTTGTCTGTGAAGGCAAAGGGGTCGTCTTCTTTGGTCTCCGAATCTTCTTTCGGTGCCATTTTCCCGATCATCATATCGCTGCTTAAAATATGGCGGTAGAGCCAGCGAACCAGAAAGGTTAAAAGCTCCTCCAGCGCATCCCTGGAGAAATCACCGGAGGCTTCCAGACTGTTTACTCTGGCAGTAAAAGCGGCATGTTCTTTTTGCTGCATGGGGAGCTCCGGGTCATTTATTTTCTCCATGTATGCCTCTTCGTGGGCAAAATGAGTTGCG
>JBJEJC010000164.1:0-31660 GCA_051877675.1 Roseburia sp.
GCGGCGGAATGGTAGATGTTGCTGACGCAACCCGCCGCAGGCGGAGAATCCTGCGAAGCAGGATTCTTTTTATATTTAGGGGTTGTTTGTATCTTCCCCGGCAGGATTGTTGCCTCCTGCGGCGGGAGCTTCGCCCGCAGAAGCATTATTGTCCGCGGGGGGTGTCTCGCCTGTAGAGGCATTGCTGTCTGCGTCGGACTCATTTTCAAGCAGATTCGTGGCGCCGGCAGAACCTGCGCTTGGGGTGTTCGTCA
Source organism: Roseburia sp. (assembly GCA_051877675.1). Classification (GTDB taxonomy): domain Bacteria; phylum Bacillota; class Clostridia; order Lachnospirales; family Lachnospiraceae; genus Roseburia. Next base: position 255 of record JBJEJC010000164.1, read on the forward strand.
CAGGTGCCTGATAAATGGAATCAGAGTTGCCGTGCAATGGACAAAGGTTGGAAAGGGATTCCTCCGTCAGCAGATAGGGGGATTCTTCCGTTCCCGGTGTACCGCCGATTACATAAACGCCGGTGGTCACCTCCGGACAACTGCTGGTTGCCAGCGCGTTGGAACCGACGCAAAGGTTTACAAGAATATGGTGGTCACAATAGTCGGTAGGCTCTGTGCCCTTTGCAAAATATTCCGTGTATACACAGCTTCCGCGGGGATCACAGTCGCAGACACCCTGGATAGCCAGCTTGCCGGATTCGGAGCACACCTGGGCGGTTACGATATCGTCACAGGTTCCAAAATCGGCATAGGGAAGATCCTCGTGAATCCGGCTCATAATAGCCTTCCAAAGCTTCTTCGGATAGGATACCTGGCTGTTTGCCTGGGGAGTATTGTCATCGTAGCCACCCCATACTACACATGTATAATATGGCGTGTAACCGGCAAACAGAGCATCACGATTCTTGGTGGTGGTGCCGGATTTTCCTGCCTGCGCCATGGTAGCGCCGAAATATGCGGAGGTACCGGTTCCCTGGGTCATAACGTCCTCCATGGCATTGGTAAGAAGCCATGCGGTGGATTCCTTCAGCACCGTGTGCGACTCCGGTGTCGTGTTATCCAGCAGGACATTGCCGTCGTGATCCAGAATCTTTGTATAAAATTTGGGTTTAATGTAAGTTCCTTTATTTGCAATGGTGGCATATGCTGCGGTAAGTTCCAGGTTGGTGACACCGTTGGTAAGACCGCCCAGCGTTACGGTCTGATTGTCTACTTCGCTGTCCAGGAGCGTGGTGATTCCAAAATTACGAATGTAAGCTGCACCCAGGGAAGGACCAATCTGCACATAATTCTTCACGGTTACCACGTTCATGGAATACGTGATGGCCTCGCGGATTGTGGTAAATCCCCGGTAGCGTCCGTCGTAATTGTTGACGGCAGCGCCATCTCCGGTGGTGTAGGAATAGGGGGCATCGTCCTGCACCGTGGCAAGTGTAAGTCCTCCGGCATCCAGCGCGGCAGCGTAGCAGGCAAGAATCTTAAAGGTGGAACCAGGCTGTCTGGTGGTGCTTGTAGCACGGTTTAAGGTCTTGCTGGCGCTCTTATCGCCGCGGCCACCCACCAGTGCCTTCACCTCACCGGTGGACTGATCCATGATGGTCAGTGCAACCTGGGGCTGCAGGGTATAGGTGACAACCTCGCTGCCCTCCACAATGGTATCGCCCTCCTGCATAATCTCTGATTTATAGGCTTCAATTGCAGCGGCGGCCTCCTCCTCAGAATCAAAATTCAGGTCGTAATTGCTGTCGGACCACTGATAATAGGAAAGCATGGTCTGCTCGCTGTAATTGGAGATTGTGCCGTCCGGAGACAGAATGGACACCCGGTAAGAGAAGGATACCTTCGGATCAAAACCGTAATTGTCCACATTGTTTACCTCTTCATCGGCAATCGCCTGCACATCCGGGTCCTGGGTGCTGCAGATGGTAAGACCACCCTGATACAGTGCCTTGTATGCCTGAGTCTCGGTATATCCTTTCTGTTCCACCAGGTCGGCGATAACCCGGTCCGTGAGCTCGTCCACAAAGAAGGAGTAAATATTATCGTTGTCTGTCTCAATGTTGACAAGCTGAATGCGGTCGTAGACATTATCTGCGACGGCAGCGTCATATTCTTCCTGAGTGATGTATTCCTGCTCCAGCATATTGCCCAGCACCTTGAGACGCCGATCCGCATTATTCTCCGGATGCGAAATGGGATTGTAGCGGGAAGGATTCTGGGTGATGGCGGCAAGTACCGCACATTCGGACAGATTGAGCTCTGAGACATCCTTTCCGAAATAGCGCTCGGAGGCAACGGCAACGCCCAGTGTGTTCTGCCCCAGATTGATGGCGTTCAGGTAATTTTCGAGAATCCAGTCCTTGCTTACTTTCTTCTCCAGCTCCAGAGCCAGATACTGTTCCTGAAACTTACGCTGGAATTTGTCCGCCATGGAAGACTCGCTGGTCCAACTGGTAAACACCGTATTTTTCAGCAGCTGCTGAGTAATGGTGCTGGCGCCCTCGGAGAAGTGGAAACCGGAGCTGATGCCCTTGACACCGGCACGGATGATACCTTTGATATCAATTCCGTTGTGCTCGTAAAAGCGCGCATCCTCAATAGCGACAAATGCGTGCTGCAGATCAATGGGAATCTCATCGATGGTGACGAATTTGCGGTTGGAGCCGGATGCCACCAGAGTGGCAATCTGATCACCATTGGCATTTAAAACCACTGTCTGGTAACCGGTTGGTGTTGCATCAATGTCTTCAATGGAAGGGGCGGAGGCAATAATACCTTTTACAATACCGAAAGCAGCCGAACCGCCGACCACAACAAGTGCAAAAAAACATATAAGCAACACCTTGCAAAAAATTACACTGAATTTTTTGCGAATCATGGTACCCTTGGAGGTGAGTTCCTCTTCCCTCTTGCGGGTACTTTTCTTTCCATAATTCATAGGAGTTCTCCTTTTCAAAGCTAAATTAAAACACTCTGTATTATACCAGAGAAAAGTGTCGGAATAAAGAAAAAACTGAAAATATAATACTCTCTTAAGAATTTGTTGCAGAGGGCGGGCTGCACATGATAGAATTAGGAAAAATATGCAAACCAATCGGGAGGCGCTTATGAAAACGGTCTATTCCGGCGGAGAGGGTGAAATCGTCGAGAAGAAATCCCGCTTTATTGCAACGGTGTGTCCGGTTTCCTCCGAGGAGGAAGCGGCAGCGTTTATTGCGGAGATGAAAAAGAAATACTGGGATGCGAAGCACAACTGTTCGGCATTTACCGTCGGAAGCCGACATGAGGTTACGCGGTGCTCGGATGACGGGGAACCGGCGCAGACGGCAGGGCGACCGATGCTTGATGTGCTGCTTCGGGAGGATATCCACAATGTGGCGGTGGTAGTCACACGTTATTTTGGCGGTGTGCTGCTGGGAACCGGGGGTCTGGTGCGTGCATATCAGAAGGCAGTGCAGGAGGGACTTTCCGCCAGCGTGGTGATTGACAAGCAGGAGGGAAGAAAACTCACGGTGGAAACGGATTACGCAGGGCTCGGCAAATTGCAGTACCTGGCAGCGCAGAAGAACCTCACGCTGCTTGATACGATATACACGGATAAAGTGGAGATGATTCTGATGGTGCCTTCGGAATGCAGGGAGGAAACAGAGCGTGATATTACCGAGGCGACCAACGGAAATGCCCGGCTTTCCTGGGGAGAAGAAGTGCTTTATGCAATAATCGAAAAAAAATTACAAATTTTTGAAAAAAAAGCTTGATTTTTTTCTTGGACTTGTATATAATAATCTTCGTTGACAGCACTTAGGGCTATCGCCAAACGGTAAGGCAACGGACTCTGACTCCGTCATTTCAAGGTTCGAATCCTTGTAGCCCTGCTAAGAAACCTCAGTAGAGTAATCTGCTGAGGTTATTTTTTTGTTTCATAGGAAAGACCTTACTATATTAACGTATGAAAGACCTTGTGACATTCCGTCTGCAAAAGTCTCTTGTGTTGTCTGCCGGGAAACGGTATAATAGTCGGAAAGAGAAGAAGGGAGTGCCCATATGTATCAGTTCCAAAGCCGCGTGCGCTATAGTGAAGTAAACAGTGAGAAAGAAATGACCCTGCCTGCACTGTTGGACTACTTGCAGGACTGTTGTACGTTCCAGTCCGAGGAGCTGGGCGTGGGTGTGGATTATCTGGCAGAAAATAAGGTCGCATGGGTTCTTTCTTCCTGGCAGATACGGATTTGCCGTTATCCGCGGATGGGAGAACATATCACGGTAAGCACCTGGCCGTATGGGTTCAAAGGATTCTATGGCTACCGGAATTTTAAGGTGGAGGATGAGACCGGAGCTGTGCTGGCGTATGCGAATTCCCTCTGGGTTTTTATGGATACGGAGCATATGCGCCCCGTGCGGATATCACAACGTATGCTGGATGCATATCTGCCCGGGATGGAAGACGAGATTCCGGAACAGTGGGACGAGCGGAAGATTACGGTGCCGGAGGGGGGCAGCAGGGAGAAACCGGTTTACGTCCAGCGCTTCCACATCGATACGAATCATCATGTAAATAATGGGAAATATATTCAGATAGCGGAGGAATTTCTGCCGGAGAATTTTGAGGTTTCCGGGCTGCGTGCTGAGTATAAAAAGGCAGCTATCCTTGGGGACGTGCTTTATCCCGTTGTCCGGACGGAGGAAACCTGTGTTACCGTTACTCTGGCGGATGCACAGGAGAAGCCCTATGCCATTGTGCAGTTCCAGGGGAAGCAGATAGGAGTGTGAGAGAACGAGAATGCTGAAATTAGGGGAATATCAGGAATTAAAGGTAATTAAAAAAGTAGAATTTGGAGTATATCTGGCGGAGCATGAGGAGGATGAGCTACGTGTCCTGCTCCCGGAAAAGCAGGTGCCGGAAGGAACGAAGCCGGGAGATGTACTTACGGTGTTTTTGTATAAGGACTCTAAGGACCGGCTGATCGCGACCACCAATAAACCGGCATTGACGCTGGGGGGGATTGCAGCACTGAAGGTGCTTGAAGTAGGAAAAATCGGAGCATTTCTGGACTGGGGACTGGAAAAGGACCTGTTTCTTCCTTATAAAGAGATGACCGCCAGAATACAGCCGGAGGATGAAGTTCTGGTAACACTTTATATTGACAAAAGCCGTAGACTGTGTGCCAGCATGAAGAAGCTTTACGACCTTCTTTCTACCGATTCTCCCTATGGAAAAGATGATGTGGTGCAGGGACGGGTTTATGAATTCAGTGATAATTTCGGCACCTTTGTGGCGGTGGATGATAAATATTCTGCCATGATACCGTCTCATGAGGATTGCAGTAAGCTTCGGATTGGAGATGTGATTGAGGCGAAGGTACTTCATGTGAAACCGGATGGCAAGCTGGACATTACTCTGCGGGAAAAGGCGTACCTTCAGTTGGATGCTGATGCGCAGAAGATTCTGGAGCTTTTGGATTCCTACGCCGGTGTGCTTCCGTTTACCGAAAAGGCTTCTCCGGAGGTCATCAAGAGGGAAACCGGACTGAGCAAAAACGCATTTAAGCGTGCACTGGGGCATCTTTATAAGGAGCATCAGGTGGAACTTACAGATAAGGCAATTCGTAAAATTTAAAATAAAAAGTGAGCGTGTTCAGGGAACACAGAAATGGAGGATGACATGAAACAGGTAATCAGTACAGACAAGGCACCGGCAGCAATCGGACCCTATTCCCAGGCAATTGAGGTAAATGGTATGGTGTATACCTCCGGTATTATTCCGGTGGTTCCGGCAACGGGCGAGATCCCGGAGGGCTCTGCGGCACAGGCAAAGCAGGCACTCACCAATCTGTCCAATCTGCTTGAGGCGGCAGGAACCGATATGGATCACGTGATAAAGACCACGGTATTCATTAAAGAAATGAACGACTTCGGGGCAATCAATGAGGTATATGCAACCTTTTTCCACGGTGATTTTCCGGCACGTAGCTGTGTAGAGGTGGCACGTCTTCCCAAGGATGTGATGCTGGAGATTGAGGCAATTGCGACCAAATAGGAAAAGGGTTAAGCTATGGTTTATGATGTAATTATAATAGGAAGCGGACCGGCAGGGCTTGCCGCAGCAATCTACGCCCAGCGAGCCAGATTGAAGACTCTGGTAATGGAGAAGCAGCCCATGAGCGGCGGTCAGATTCTAAATACCTATGACGTGGACAACTATCCCGGGCTGCCGGGAATCGGAGGCTTTGAGCTTGGTATGAAGTTCCGGGAACACGCCGAAGTGCTGGGAACGCAGTTTGTCAGTGAGAACGTGATTTCCACGGAACTTGAGGGTGAGGTAAAGAGAATATCCACCACGGAGCGTGTCTATGAGGCGAAGACTGTAATTATTGCCACCGGGGCAAGCCACCGGACACTTGGAGTGCCGGGAGAGGAAACACTTGCCGGGATGGGGGTTTCCTACTGCGCAACCTGCGACGGAGCCTTTTTCCGGGGGAAAGACGTGGCAGTTGTGGGCGGCGGTGATGTGGCGTTGGAGGACGCATTATTTTTGGCAAGAAGCTGCAGCAAAGTATTCCTGGTTCACCGCCGGGATGAGCTTCGCGGAGCAAAGGTATTGCAGGAAAAGGTGAAGGAGACCTCAAACATTGAAATCCTGTGGGATACTGTGGTGGAGCGCGTGGAAGGCAGCCACAGAGTAGAAGGGCTTGCATTATTTAATAGGAAGAAACAGGAAGGCTTCCTTTTAGAGGTCAGCGGTGTATTTGTGGCAGTGGGGATTTCCCCGAATTCCGCCATGTTTGAGGGAAAGGTGCGTATGGAGGACGGTTATATCTGCGCAGACGAAAGCTGCGTGACGAGCCAGCCGGGAGTTTTTGCGGCAGGAGATGTGCGCACAAAGCAACTGCGTCAGGTAATTACGGCGGCAGCGGACGGAGCAAATGCGGTCACTTCCGCAGAACGTTTTCTGTATCAGTCATAAAGCACAAAAACAGAAGATAATATCTGGTGAAAACGTACAACATCTTGCGGTTGACATAGTATTCCGGCTTTGTTATAATAACCGTGTAATAAATGTAACAAATTCGTAATAAATAAGAAACCGCCTGGAGGGCTTATTTAAATGTACAAAAATGGTAAGAGAATCACAGGATGTTTATTAGCAGGTGCATTGCTTATAAGTGCACCTGCCATAGAGATAAAAGCAGCGTCAGCTGCCGGTGTTTCCAATGTGATGTCGGTTATGGGATATCAGGAGGAGAACACGGCAGCTGGCTTTTCGTTATCCATGTCACAGTATCTGGTGGAGAGCAGCGAAACTGCAGCACAACTGGCAGCGGAATCTGCAGAGCAGGTCAGTGAGAATGAAGCTCCTGAGGTGGAGTCAGAATATGCAGATATCGCCATTGCCCAGGTGGATGGTTATGTGCGTGTCCGTTCGGAGCCGAATACGGACAGCGAAATTGTGGGTAAGCTGTATGACAAGTCTGCAGCTACCGTGCTTGAGAAGGTGGATACGGAGGACGGCGGCTGGTATCGCATCACCTCCGGCAGCGTGGACGGCTATGTAAAGTGTGAATATGTGGTAACCGGCGATGAGGAACTTGCCAGATCCGTGAGCACCAGATATGCCACGGTCACCACAGAGACATTGTTTGTCAGAGCTGAGCCTACCACGGAGTCTGATATCATTCATATGGTTCCGTTAGGGGATGATTTGGTTGTTCTGGATGAGTCCATTGATGGCTGGGCATTAGTGTCTACCGAGGTGGGGAATGGTTATGTTTCCAAGGATTATGTGACTTTCTCCACGGAGTTTATCCATGCAGAGTCGAAGGAAGAGGAAGAGCGGAGACTTGCAAAGGAGGAAGAGGAGCGTCAGGCAGCAGCAGCGGCAGCAGCAGCGGCAAAGAAGCAGCAGGAGAGTACAACAGCTTCATCCGGCACGCAGTCTGAGTCCAGCGCAAGCTACAGTGCACCCAGTGGCTCCAATGGTCAGGCAGTTGCGGATTATGCATGCCAGTTCCTTGGCAATCCCTATGTATATGGCGGTAGCAGTTTAACCAACGGTACCGACTGCTCCGGTTTTGTTATGAGTGTGTATGCAGCATTTGGTATTGGTCTGCCCCACTCCTCCAGTTCCTTAAGAAGCAGCGGATATGAGGTGAGCCTGTCAGAGGCGCAGCCGGGAGATATCGTGTGCTACAGTGGTCATGTAGGTATTTATGTAGGAGGCGGCACGATTATTCATGCCAGCACACCGGAATCCGGAATCAAGTACTCTGATGTGAATTACAGAAGCGTTCTCAGTGTAAGAAGAATTTTCTAACATTCATTTTAAAGTAGATAAGAAGTCGGAAAAGGCAGTCAGCCCCGGTCTTTTGTTTGTCAGACAGAAGACCGGGGCTGCTTGTTGTCTTAAATAGCAAAGATGGTACTAAAGTATGAAGACCAAACCTTCATTTTGAAGGGGACAAAAAAGAAATGAAAAGAGGGGCTTGTACAAGATTCACAAAAACAAAAAAGTGAGTTGTGAAAAAAATCACAAATCGGCAAGCCGAGGATGAAAGTTATCCACAATGAAAAACGGGAAAATATCGAAAAAAATGAGTTATACACGAAGTTATGAACATTATCCACATAAAAAAAACAAAAAAACCTGGTTTACATAGTTCTAAAATCGAATATTTGTTTTGTACAGAAATAATAAAGTTAGAGAAAAAAGTGGGAATGGGATTGACATTTCAGAATTGAAATAATAGAACAAGAATGAAAAGAGCTGTCAGTTAATTTGGAAAACCAGCTTAAAATTGAACGGTAGATTTATGATTCTTGAAATATCTGTTAAGTTTTGTTATACTACTTGGGTATATTTTTCATTAGAAATGGAACTATATGGGAGAAATATGATAAAGAAGATAGATATATTGGGAATGCAGTTGGACAACTACACAGTGCGGGAAGCAATGATGCAGGTGGAACAGTACCTGGACGGAGATGTGCTTACTGCAATCGAATGTGTTTCCTCACAGATGCTGCTTGCTGCGGAGGAGGATGCTGTGCTGCGGGATGTGATTGCATCTCTGGATCTGGCAGTAATCGGAGACCGGGAGATTATTCAGGCGGCAGGGGAAGCAACCATGCAGCGCATCCGGGAGACCGAGGAGAATGATTTCTTTCAGGAATTCTTTAAGCGTGTGGAACGCAATCACAAGAGCATCTATATCCTGGGACAAACTGGGGAGGCAATCAGCAGATTGAAGGGGAAACTGCTGGAAGAATTTCCGAAGCTGACTTTCCTGGGAGAGTATGCGATTGACCAGTGTGTGGGGAATCTGGAGACTGTGATCAATGAAATGAACGTTACGGCACCGAATGTGATTGTGTCTGTACTTCCCACTCCGATGCAGGAGCATTTTTTTGCAGAGCATAAGGATAAGATGAACGCCAGCATCTGGTATGGAGTGGGTGATATGATGCCACAGGAAAGGCATGGCGGAATCCGGGAATTCTGCCGGAGCTTTATCCGGCGCGAGAAATTAAAGAGCAGCATTGCCAAATATCGGATCAGGAATGAGGCTTGACATGCAGGGATTATTAAAAAAAAGAACTCTTTTTTGGGATTATGTCTGGATTGTGCTGGGCACCGCGCTGGTGGCGGTGAGCGTCCAGTGTGTGTATGACCCGATTAACATGGTGACCGGTGGCTTCAGTGGTCTTGCCATTATCGTAAAAAGTGCTACGGAGCAGTTGTTTGAAGGGGGAATTCCACTGTGGTTCACCAACCTTGTGCTGAATATTCCGGTCTTTTTGATTGGATGGAAGGTAAAGGGAAAACGTTTTATCTGGCGAACCCTGATAGGAACCCTGCTTTTGTCGGCGTGGCTGTATGTACTGCCGCCGGTGGACCTGTCACAGGGGGACTACATTCTGGCATCGGTTTTCGGCGGACTGATTGGCGGAGTGGGAATGGGAATGGTGCTTTTGGCAAAGGCAACCACCGGTGGAACGGATATGGTGGCAACCCTGATTCAGCATTACGTTCGCCACTATTCCATCGTACAGATTATGCAGGTACTGGACGGGCTGGTGGTGCTGGTGGGACTGTATGTGTTCGGAATCCGGACGGCGCTTTATGCGATTGTAGCTATCTTTATTACCTCCAAAGTGTCGGATGCTCTGCTGGAGGGTATGAAATTTTCCAAGGTGGCGTATATTATCACAGATCATTATGATGAGGTTGCCCAGACAATATTCCGGGAGCTTGGACGCGGTGTTACCGCGTTGAAGGCGAAGGGAATGTACTCCGGAGCCGAAAAATGTATGCTGTACTGTGTGGTGGGACAGAAGGAGATTGTAGGCCTCAAGGAAATTGTGGCGGAGGTGGACCCGGATGCATTTATGGTGGTGACAGATGCCAGAGAGGTTCTGGGAGAGGGCTTTCAGGAATACCAGTCTTAAACTTTGTGAACAATGTATAGCCTTAAGGAAAAGCAAAAATCAGAAAAAAATTGAGGAAATGCATAAAAACTATGCATTTCCTCTTTCTTTTTTTGCTGTTTTGCATTAAAATATAGTCTAGATATTTTGCCTTTTGAAATAATACCGGTTTTTTTTTGTGAAAGTTGCCTATGTTTCAAAAGGAGAAAAGGAACTGTTTGGTTCCCAAGAGAAATGAGAAGGAGCGGGGCTATGATTTCAAATCAGATACTTCAGAATACAATTGACGGATTGAAGGGGATTACCCGGATAGACTTGTGCATTATTGATGTGGAAGGCAAAGTACTTGCTGCAACATTTCCCGAAGCAGAGAAATATGTTGAGCCGGCGCAGGCTTTTGTGGCTTCTCCGGCGGACAGCCAGATTGTAAACGGCTGTCAGTTCTTCAAAGTGTTTGATGAGCATCAGTTGGAATATATTCTGCTGGCAAACGGTGACAGCAACGATGTTTACATGGTGGGGAAAATTGCCAGTTTCCAAATTCAGAATCTTCTGGTAGCATATAAAGAGAGATTCGATAAGGATAATTTTATCAAGAATCTTTTGCTGGATAACCTTTTGCTGGTAGATATCTACAACCGGGCGAAAAAGCTTCACATCGACACGGAGGTGCGCCGTGTGGTATTTCTGGTGGAGACCAACCGGGACAAGGACGGCAATGAACTGGAGAAAATCCGTGGGATTTTTGGCGGCAAGACCAAGGACTTCGTAACTGCGGTGGATGAGAAAAATATCATCGTGGTGAAGGAAGTGGGAGACAATGAGGGGTATGATGAGCTGAACAAGACGGCGGAGATTATTGTGAATCTGCTGCGCACCGAGGGCGAGGGGGATACCCATGTGGCGTATGGCACCATTGTCAATGAGATTAAAGAGGTGTCCCGTTCTTATAAGGAGGCGCGTATGGCGCTGGACGTAGGCAAGATATTCTTTGAGGACAAGGATGTCATTGCATACTCTTCGCTGGGAATCGGACGGCTGATCTATCAGCTCCCCATTCCGTTATGTAAGATGTTCATCAAAGAGATTTTTGACAATAAGTCCCCGGATGATTTTGACGAGGAGACCCTTACGACCATCAATAAGTTCTTCGAGAACAGCCTGAATGTCTCTGAGACTTCAAGGCAGTTGTATATTCACAGAAATACGCTGGTATACCGTCTGGACAAGCTTCAGAAGTCCACAGGGCTGGATTTGCGTGTATTTGAAGATGCCATCACCTTCAAGATTGCCCTGATGGTGGTAAAATACATGAAGTATATGGAGTCATTGGATTACTAAAAGGCACTGCAGTGAAATTAGAAAAGAGGATTATATGATAAAGCTAGAGCATGTCAGCAAGTCGTATTCTGCGGGAATTCCCGCGCTTAATGACGTGAGTCTTAACATTAAGGAGGGAGAGTTCGTCTTCGTTGTAGGTGACAGCGGTTCCGGAAAGTCTACGCTGATTAAACTTTTGCTCAAGGAGTTAGACCCTACATCGGGTACGATTACCATAGACGGCAGACAACTGAATAAGATTAAAAGGAGGCAGATCCCGAAATTCCGCCGTAATATCGGTGTTGTATTTCAGGATTTCCGCTTGTTAAAGGACCGTAATATTTACGATAATGTGGCATTTGCCCAGAAGGTTATCGGAGAATCCACACGCTCCATCAAGAAAAATGTTCCGGTGATGCTTTCCATGGTGGGACTGGCGGCGAAGTATCGGTCTTACCCGAAGCAGTTGTCCGGTGGTGAGCAGCAGAGAGTCGCCATTGCAAGGGCGCTGGTCAACAAGCCGAAGATACTCCTTGCGGACGAGCCCACGGGAAATCTGGATAACAACAATGCGTGGGAGATTATGCACCTGATGGAGGAAATTAACAGCCACGGGACTACGGTCGTTGTTGTGACCCATAACCTTGAGATTGTCAAAGAGATGCACAAGCGTGTCATTACCATGCAAAAGGGAGTTGTCGTATCCGACACCGCTTCCGAGGATGGAGGTGACTACGATGAGGATTAGTACATTTTTTTATACCCTAAAGCAGGGACTTGTGAATATCTGGAAAAATAAGATGTTTTCCCTGGCATCTATTGCCACCATGACGGCATGTATTTTCCTTTTTGGACTGTTCTATACTATTGTGATGAATTTCCAGTCCATGGTGAAGGATGCGGAGTCCGGAGTGGCGGTGACGGTGTTCTTTGATGAGGGAATCTCCCAGGAGAAGATAGAAGAGATTGGTGACGAGATTAAGAGCCGTGTGGAGGTTTCCCGGTTGGAGTTCACTTCGGCGGACGAGGCGTGGGAGAATTTCAAGGAGATTTACTTTGAAGGAAATGAGGCAGTGGCAGAGAGCTTTGCCGGAGACAACCCGTTGGCGAACCATGCAAGTTATTCCATTTACATGAATGATATTTCCATGCAGTCGGCGCTGGTTACTTATCTGGAATCCCTGGATGGAGTCCGTGAGGTGAGAAAATCAGAGATGGTTGCGAATACGCTGACGGACTTTAATAGTCTGATTGGCTACATTTCCGCAGGGATTATTCTGATTCTGCTGGGGGTAGCAGTCTTTTTGATCAGCAATACCATCACAGTGGGTATTTCCGTGCGAAGGGAAGAGATTGCAATTATGAAACTGATTGGTGCTACGGACTATTTCGTGCGTGCGCCGTTTGTAGTGGAAGGTATTGCTATTGGTCTGGTGGGAGCGGCGATTCCGTTGGGCATTCTTTATGTGCTTTACGAGAAGGTGATTGTATACATTATGGACAGATTCAGCTTTATCGGAAGCATGATGAAATTCCTTCCGGCGAACAGTGTGTTCCATACGCTGGTGCCGGTGGCACTTGTTCTGGGTGTTGGAATCGGATTTATTGGCAGCCGTATCACGATTAGAAAGCATCTGAAAGTATAATGATTAGATTGAGAAAGAGAAATGAAAATGGAAGAATCGGGCAGGTGGCAGCGGTTTGTCTGGCGTTTGCCCTGGGAGCGGGCGGGTGCCTGGTTTCCCCGGCTTATGTGGCATTCGCATCTGCGGACAAGAGTGTGACGGAGAAAGCCTCCTCCACCAGTCTTGACGATGCCAAAAAAGAAAAAAAGGCTTTGGAGGCGGAGCTCGCCGCAGCAAAAAAGACGATTCAGAGCCTTAAGGAATCGAAAGAGGGTGTGGAGGATAGAGTCGCGGAGCTTAACACCCAGCTTTTAAACATTTCCGCCCGTATCACCACATTGGAGAACCAGCTCACGGAGAAAAACAATGAGATTGTAAGTGCGAAGGAGCAGCTTTCGGAAGCGAAAGAACATCTGGCGCAGACGGAGGACGAACTGGAAGCATCGAAGGAACGGCAGCGGCAGCAGTATGCGGATATGAAGATTCGTATCCAGTATATGTATGAGAACAGCCAGACCAATTATCTGCAGATGCTTCTGGAATCGGGAAGCATTTCGGAGTTTTTAAATGCGGCAGAGTATATTGCCGAGATTGAGAAATATGACCGGCAGAAGCTTACCGAGTATCAGGAGACCGTGGAATTTGTGGCGAAGATGGTGGAGGAGATTGCGGCACAGGTGGAAAACATCGCGGACATGGAGGCGCAGCTTCAGCAGGATTATGATGATCTGGCGGCGATGAAAGCGGATGTGGAGGCAGAGAAGGCTTCTGTGGCGGCTCTGATGAACCAGAAGGAGACGGAGCTTGCAGGGCTGTCGGATGAGATCTCCGATACGCAGGATGACATTGATTATTATGAGGCGGAGATTCAGGCACAGGAGGAGCTGATTGCGGAGATCAAGCGCTTAGAAGCGGAGAAAGCGGCTGCGGGAAAGACGGATCAGCCCTATTCCGGCGGTGCGTTCACCTGGCCCTGCCCCAGCAGCACCCGTATCACCAGCGATTTTGGACCGAGGGAGTCTCCCACATCGGGGGCATCTACCAACCATAAAGGGATTGATATTGGTGCGGCATATGGTGCGGACATTGTGGCTGCGGCAGACGGAACGGTGAAGGCTGCAACCTACAGCAGCGCCTGTGGTAATTATGTGATGATTGATCACGGCGGTGGTCTTTATACGGTGTATATGCATGCCTCTTCCCTGTGTGTGTCGGTGGGAGATGTGGTTGCCGCGGGAGATGTAATTGCCAAAGTCGGAAGTACAGGTATTTCTACTGGAAATCATCTTCATTTTGGTGTATCATTAAACGGAAGCTATGTGAGCCCGTGGAGTTATTTTGGATAATCAGATTCCCTGTCTGCGGACAGGGAATTTTTGTTATTCTTTCACATATATTTGTCGGGACGGAAGCGATAGGAGGAAAACAAGATGGATGAGCAGCAGATCAATCAGCCGGAAGACAATTCTTCCCAAATGGAAGGCAATTCCTTCCCAATGGAAGGAAGGAAAAAGAAAAAATCCCGGTTTGGATGGGGAATTCTGACGGGGGTGCTCGGTACAGTGCTGGTGTCTGGAGTGGCACTGAATGTATTCTGTCAGGTGACGGGCACCAAAATTTATGTGATGGGAGCTACAAATGGAACGGAAACAGGGGTAGAGGTGGATACATCCGGCAGCGGGCTTCTGGATCAGTCAACAATGGATAAGATCAATGAGCTGGCGACGTATATTGATTATTATTATTACAATGACGTGGATGAACAGGAACTTCGGGACGGACTTTACACTGGACTTCTGGAGGGCGTGGACGACAAATATTCTGTGTATTATAACGCGGATGATTATGCAGAACTGCAGGTGACAGCCACCGGACAGTATTATGGAATCGGGGCGGGCTTAAGCCAGGACAAAAATACCATGGAGGTCACCATTGTCAAAGTATACGAGGGAACGCCCTCCGAGGCGGCAGGTTTAAAGAAGGACGATATCATCTTGTCGGTGGATGATACGGAGGCCACCAGCATGGAGCTTTCTGATCTGGTAAAGATGATCCGTGGTGAAGAGGGAACGAAGGTACATCTGGAAATCTACCGTCCTTCCACGGAGGAGAACCTTTCCTTCGATGTGGAGCGGGCGGATGTGACGCTGCCAAGTGTGGAATCGGAAATGCTGGACAATGGAATCGGGTATATTTATATTGACTCCTTTGAGACCGATACGGCGAACCAGTTTGAAAAAGCACTCCTTACCCTGGAATCCCAGGGGATGAAGGCGTTGATTGTGGATTTGCGCTACAATCCGGGAGGTATGGTGACGTCTGTAGTGCAGATACTGGATGATATTTTGCCGGAGGGACTGATTGTATACATTGAGGATAAATACGGCAATCGCCAGGAATATAAGTCGGATGGAGGGTCGCATCTGGATTGTCCGATTGCGGTGTTAATTAACGGGGACAGTGCCAGCGCTTCCGAGATTTTTGCGGGAGCCATCAAGGATTATGGGTATGGTACGCTGATTGGAACCACTACCTACGGAAAGGGAATTGTGCAGACCATCTTTCCGCTGGAGGATGGGGATGCGGTAAAGATTACCACCGCGAAATACTTTACGCCGAAGGGCAATTTCATCCATGGAGTGGGAATTGATCCGGATATCGAACTGGAATATGAGTATCTCGACCCGGACGGGGAAGAATATGATAAGGCATACGATAACCAGATTCAGAAGGCGATTGAGGTTCTGAACGAAGAAATGGGTGAATAACTTTGAAGAGACAAATATGGCTTCGGATTGCGGCAACGGCGGCGCTGCTAGGATGGATGTGGCTGATTTTCTCCTTTTCTGCCCAGCCTGCCGCTGCCTCCGGAGAAATCAGCAGTTCTTTTTCCAGCCGGCTGGTAGAGCGGGTAAGCGGACTGATGGGTGTTTCACTGTCTGCGGAGGAGCTTGCCCGCGCTGTGGTCACAATAGAATATCCTGTGAGAAAAGCAGCCCATATGACGGAATACGCGGTCATGGGTCTGCTTTCCTTTGCATTTTATGAGACATGGGGAGCTGCGGGAAGGCGGCGGTACTGGCTTGCATTCGGTACGGCAGTGCTCTATGCGGCAACGGATGAATTTCATCAGTTGTTTGTGCCGGGAAGATCCGGGCAGCTTTACGATGTGTGTATCGACGCAGCCGGTGCGCTGCTTGGACTTCTGTGCTGGTATTTCCTCATAAAAATCAAAGGGAAGCATTGCGAAAAAAAGACGCATCCTTTACAATAATACTAACAAATATGAAAGAGGTGATACTGTGGTAGAGTTAGATCAATTTAAAGTGACCCTGAACGGATACAGGGAACCGCTGCAGGAAGTGAGGGATTCACTTTGACCTGGCTGGCAAAGAACAGAGAATCCAGGAGCTAGAGCGGGAAATGGAAGCACCGGATTTCTGGGAAGATCCGGTGGAATCACAGAACAAAATGAAAGAGCTTAAGAGCATGAAGGACGATGTCGCCGTTTATGCCAGCCTTAAGACGCAGTATGAGGATATTGAGACTATGCTGGAAATGGGGTATGAGGAGAACGATGCTTCCCTGATCCCCGAGATTCAGGAAATGCTGGATGAGTTTGAGGAGACCTTTGAGAAAATCCGCATTAAGACACTGTTGTCCGGAGAATATGACCAGGACAATGCCATTGTGTCTCTTCATGCGGGAGCCGGAGGAACGGAATCCTGCGATTGGGCAGCTATGCTGTACCGGATGTACAGCAGGTGGGCAGCGGATAAGGGATTTTCCCTGGAGGTGCTGGATTCCCTGGACGGGGATGAAGCGGGAATTAAGTCAATTACCTTTCAGGTAAACGGGGAAAATGCCTACGGATATCTGAAATCCGAGAAGGGAGTACACCGTCTGGTGCGTATTTCCCCCTTTAATGCTGCGGGCAAGCGGCAGACATCCTTTGTGTCCTGTGATGTGATGCCGGATATTGAGGAGAATCTGGATGTGGAGATCAATGACGATGATATCCGGGTGGATACCTATCGTTCCAGCGGAGCCGGCGGACAGCATATCAACAAGACTTCTTCGGCAATCCGTATTACCCATATTCCAACCGGAATTGTAGTACAATGCCAGAATGAGCGTTCCCAGCATATGAACAAGGCAAAGGCAATGCAGATGCTGTCAGCAAAGCTGTATCTGTTAAAGCAGCAGGAGAATGCCGAGAAAGCGGCGGGAATCCGCGGCGAGGTGACGGAGATCGGTTGGGGAAACCAGATCCGGTCCTATGTCATGCAGCCCTACACACTTGTGAAGGATCACCGTACCGGCGTGGAAAGCGGAAATGTGGACAGCGTGCTGGACGGAAAGCTGGACCCGTTTATCAATGGTTACCTGAAATGGGTTTCCCTGGGCTGTCCGAAGGGATTAGGAGGAAACGATGAGTAGTGGACAGATTATTTTTCTGGTGATTCTCGCGGCATTGCTTGGAGGCGGATATTATGGGTACCGGACAATCCGGTCCCGTATCGAAGCCTTTTCCCGGCAGGCGTTCGGCACCAAATCGCTTGCCAGGGGCTTAGAGCAGCAGGCGGATCTTCTGGCGGAAACGCCGAAATCGGTATCGGGGATGACGCGGATTTTTGAGCCGCAGATTCAGAGAGATTTTCCGGATTTCAATCTGGTTCAGTTTAAGAATAAGGCGGAGAATATGCTGCTGTCTGCCCTGCAGGCAGTTTCTGCGGGAAACCCGGCACTGCTTCGTGAGGCAACGGAGGAGCTGACAGAGCAGGTTCGCAATCAGATCCGGGCAAATGAGGCGGAGGGCGTGAAAGAGACCTACAGCCGGATACATATTCACCGCACGGAAATTGCGAATTATGTGAAAAAAGAAGGAAAATGCATCATTACGTTTCAAAGCGCGGTGGAGCATTTTCATTATAAAGAAAAAGACGGGAACGTTGTTTGGGGAGAAAAGGAGCGCAAGCAGCAGACGAAGTATAATATCGAGCTCATGTACATCCAGGATGAGAAGCTGGCAAAGCTTGACAACGCAGTGGGAACCACATGTCCGAACTGCGGTGCGCCGATTATCAGCCTTGGCGCCATGCGCTGTGAATACTGCGGGCTTGCAGTGACTCCGGTTAATCTTAAGGTATGGACACTGCACCGCTATTATGAAGTGGATTATCATCATGTTTAGCGGAAGCAGTTCATAAAGTAAAAAAGCAGCAATATACAACACCGAAAAATTCAGGAGGGAATGAAAATGGGAATTATCAGAGCAGTCGGACAGGCGATTGGCGGAGGATTTGCAGATCAGTGGTTAGAGGTGTATGAACCCGATGATATGAGTGACAAGACGGTATTCACCAGTGGGGTAAAAATCCGTCAGGGGCAGAATAAGAAGGGAACACCGGACACGGTGACGAACGGTTCCATTATCCATGTGTATGACAATCAGTTCATGATGCTGGTGGATGGCGGTAAGGTTGTGGATTATACGGCTGAGCCGGGATATTATAAGGTGGATAATTCTTCGCTTCCGTCTCTGTTTAACGGTGAGTTCGGCGAATCCTTAAAGGAAGCCTTTAACCGTGTGAAATTTGGCGGACAGACACCCACCATGCAGAAGGTTTTTTTCATCAATCTGCAGGAGATTAAAGGCATTAAATTCGGAACCAGAAATCCGATTAACTATTTTGATAACTTTTATAATGCAGAGCTTTTCTTAAGAGCCCATGGTACGTATTCCATTAAAATCACCAATCCGCTGCAGTTCTATGCAGAGGTGGTACCGAGAAATAGAGACCGTGTACAGATTGACGAGATCAATGAACAGTATCTGGCGGAGTTCTTAGAGGCATTGCAATCCTCCATCAACCAGATGTCTGCGGATGGAACACGGATTTCCTTTGTGACCTCCAAGGCACGGGAGCTTGGCAAGTATATGGCAGATACCCTGGATGAGGAATGGAACCAGATGCGTGGCATGGAAATCCAGTCCGTTGGTATTGCCAGTGTGTCCTACGATGAAGAGTCCCAGAAGCTTATCAATATGAGAAATCAGGGCGCCATGCTGGGAGACCCCACAGTGCGTGAGGGGTATGTACAGGGTGCGATGGCGCGTGGCCTTGAGGCAGCCGGCTCGAATGCAAACGGAGCTATGGCAGGCTTTATGGGTATGGGCATGGGAATGTCCGCAGCAGGAAATATGATGGGAAGTGCATCCCAGACCAATCTGGCACAGATGCAGATGCAGCAGAACCAGAGAAACGCAGAAATGGCAAATGCCGGAATGCAGGCTGGCGCAGGAAGTGCCGGTGCGGCGGCAGCAGGCTGGACCTGTGCGTGCGGTCATGTGAATACCGGAAAGTTCTGCAGCGAATGTGGCAAACCGGCACCGGCGCCGGCAGCAGAGTGGACCTGTGAATGCGGTCATGTGAATACCGGAAAATTCTGTAGCGAATGCGGCAAACCGGCACCAGCGCCGGCACCGGCAGAGTGGACCTGTGAATGCGGAACCGTAAACACTGGCAAGTTCTGCAGCAATTGCGGGAAAGCGAGGAGCTAATTATGGCGGCGGTCAGTTTTAAGTGCCCGAATTGTGACGGTGAATTGATTTTTGACCCGGAAAAACAGAATTATAAATGCGAATACTGTGGTTCCCGTTTCAGCCAGAGCGAGTTGGATGCCATGCATACCGAGGAGGGAAAGGAGCTTCAGGAGGATGCCGGAAATGAGACCTCCGCAAAGGAGACTGCTCCCGGAGCGGAGGAGACTGCGGGAACCGGGGAGCCGGATGCCGGAGATGCGGTTCTTTACAGTTGCCCAAGCTGCGGAGCCCAGATTGCAACGGAGAAGACGACTGCGGCAACATTCTGCTATTACTGCCATAACCCGGTGGTGCTGAGCGGAAAGCTGGAAAATCAGTACCGCCCGGACAGGGTGATTCCCTTTGCGGTGACGCGGGAAGCGGCAGAAAAGGGATTCCTGGACTATGTGGGAAAGAAGAAATTCGTTCCTAAGGCATTTTTCAATAAAAAGCAGATTGAGAGCATGACGGGGGTTTATTTCCCCTACTGGGTTTTCGGTGCCGCCTCCCATGCCTCCATGCAGGCGGAGGGAAGAAAAATCCGTACCTGGCGCACCGGGGATGAGGAGTTTACAGAGACCAAGCATTACCGTGTGGTGCGGGAGGGCAGGACCACTTTTTCCAATCTCACCAAAAATGCCCTGCAGAAAGCCAACAGCAAGCTTGCCAGCGGTGTGATGCCCTATCAGTTTGACAAAATGGTTCCGTTTCAGATGGGCTATCTGTCCGGTTTTCTGGCGGAGCGGCGTGATATTGAGCAGGAAGCGCTGCGCGCCGAGGCGGAACGTGAATTTGACGGGTATTCCCAGAACCTGATGCGGGAAAGCGTCAAGGGCTATAATTCCGTTTCTGTGAATAACTTCCATGCGGACAGCAGGCATATTAAGGCAGAGTATGCGCTGTTTCCGGTGTGGACAGTTACCTACAAGGGCGGCGACGGAAAAGTTTATTATTACTCCATGAACGGTCAGACGGGAAAGGTCTGCGGGGAGCTTCCCATTGCCCATAAAAAAGTGGCATTGACCAGCCTCATCAGTGGGCTTGTGGCATTTGCCCTTGTATTGTTGGGAGGGTTTTTCGCATGAAACAATTTCAGAATAGAATAAAATATCTTGCAGGAATGTTTGCAATGGTCCTGCTGCTTGGTGGCAGCACGGTTTTAGCGGGGCAGCAGGGAAATGTCTACGATGATGCAAATCTGCTTTCCGAGACGGAACTTACATCCTTAAGTGAGACGGTGGATGCGCTGGCGGCAGAGACCGGATGGAGTGTCTATGCGGTCACGACAGAGGAGGCGGGCGGAAAGACATCCCAGGCATATGCGGATGATTTCTTTGATGCCTATGCACCGGGAGCTGACGGTGTCGTACTTCTGATTGATATGGACAACCGGGAGATTACAATCTCTACGGGCGGAATCGCAATCCGTTATCTGACGGATGAGAGAATCGAAGCTGTCCTTGACGAGGGGTATGCTTATGTCAGTGAGGGTGAATATTACGAATGCCTGCAGGCGATGGCAGACACGGTTTCCTACTATTACGGGAAGGGAATCCCGGAGAACCAGTATAATTATGATACCGAGACCGGAGAGATTTCCCGCTATCATTCTCTGACACTCTTTGAGTTTCTGGTGGCTCTGGTGGCTGGTGTTGCCACGGCAGCCATTGTATATGGGGTTATTGTTGGAAAATACCGTCTGAAATTCGGTACATACCAGTATGATTTCCGTCAGTTCGGCAAGCTGGAACTGGAGCGGGAGGAGGATCAGTTCGTGAATCAGAATGTAATCCATCATCATATCCAGCGGGATACCAGCAGCAGTGGCGGGCACAGCAGCGGAAGAAGCAGTACTCATACCAGCAGCGGCGGACACAGCCATGGCGGCGGTTCCAGAAAGTTTTAATATGCAGGCTGTTACATGGAATCAAAAAAGAGGTTGCGAAAGCAGCCTCTTTGTGTTATTATCTTCCTCGTGAGGACAGTTGTAAGCCGCACACAAACACGCAGGAAAGAGGATTAGAGGAAGTTATGATGGAAAAGGGACAATATTTTGTCTTAAAGGAAAAGGCAGTGCCTGAAGTACTCCTTAAAGTAGTGGAGGCAAAGCGCCTGATTGATTCCGGAAAAATCCCCTCGGTGCAGGAAGCTACGGAGATGGTTGGAATCAGCAGGAGTTCTTTTTACAAGTATAAGGACGATATTTTTCCGTTTCATGAGACAGCACGGGGGAAGACTATCACAATGGTCATTCAACTGGATGATGAACCGGGACTTCTGTCCGTGGTGCTGAGGGTGGTGGCAGAGTTTCATGCCAATATACTTACGATTCATCAGAGTATTCCCATCAATGGTATCGCGTCGCTGACCTTGAGTGTGGATATTCTGCAGCAGACAGGAAATGTGGAGGAAATGGTGACACAGATCGAGAAGATGGATGGAATCCATGGTGTGAAGATCGTGGGGCAGGAATAGGCAGGCTGGCAATTACTACAATCAAAATATGGAGGAATAAGATGATAAAGGTAGCTGTAATGGGATATGGAACAATTGGTTCCGGAGTGGTGGAAGTACTCGACATCAATAAGAGCAACATTGCCAAGCGGGCGAAGGAGTCAATTGAGGTAAAATATATTTTGGATCTTAGGGATTTTCCGGGAACACCGATTCAGGATAAGATTGTACATGATTACAAGGTTATTGCGGAGGACCCCGAGGTGCGTATCGTGGTGGAGACCATGGGAGGCGTGGAACCGGCGTACACCTTCGTGAAGGCGATGCTGGAGGCGGGAAAGCATGTTACAACCTCCAATAAGGCACTGGTGGCGGCAAAGGGCGCAGAGCTGATTGCCCTTGCCAAAGAGAAGAATGTCAACTTTATGTTTGAGGCGAGTGTGGGCGGAGGAATCCCTATCATCCGGCCGTTGAACTCCTGCCTGACCGCGGATGAGATTGAGGAGATCACCGGAATTGTCAATGGAACTACAAACTATATGCTCACCAAGATGGAAGATGAGGGCATGGAGTTTGACGAGGTACTTAAGGATGCCCAGGCAAAGGGCTATGCCGAAAAGGACCCTACAGCAGACGTGGAAGGCTACGATGCCTGTCGTAAGATTGCTATTTTAACGTCCCTGGTATGCGGACAGCAGGTGGATTTTGAAGATATCCATACGGAGGGAATCACAAAGATTTCGGCTGTGGATATCCGCTATGCAAAAGCGATGGGAAGAAGAGTGAAGCTACTTGCAACCAGCAAGAAGGTGGGAGAAGGTTATGCGGCTATGGTGGCACCCTACCTGCTTTCTCCGGCAAACCCACTGTTTTCCGTGAATGATGTTTTCAACGCTATTTTTGTTCATGGAAATGTGCTGGGGGATGCCATGTTCTACGGAAGCGGAGCAGGAAAGCTGCCTACGGCAAGTGCTGTGGTTGCGGATATCGTGGAGATGGCAAAGCATCTTGAGATTAATATTGCAGTGGAGTGGAGCTCCAGGAAGCTGCAGCTGTCGGATTACAGACAACTGGAGAACCAGTTCTTTGTCCGCACCACCTCCGACCGGGCAGCTATAGAAAAGGCTTTCCCGGGAGCAGAGTTTGTTTCACTTGAGGATGTGACCGGTGAGACCGCATTTGTAACCGGCGTGATGTCAGAGGCTACCTATGAGAAGGCAGTGGAAGGACTTGAGATTGTTCAGATGATTCGCGTCGCATAGATAATATGTGATAATCCGCCAGAGAAACGACATACGATTGGCTGACTTTCATGGGCGTACACTCGATTAGATGTACGGGGAAGTCGTGCCTGTATGTCGTTTTCTGGTTGGACAGTCGGCGCGAAGTTGTCGTATTGTCAAAGAGACAAAGAACCGGAGTGGCGACGTCTACGCGGCGTAGTCGATATTGGCTCCGGTGAGCCGCAGGGCATCCAGTGCCTTCTGGTTCTTCGTGTAGGGATTCGCCTCGTTTGTATACTGGATGGATGTGGCAGTTGTACCGCCGGAAACATATGTGGTGCCGCATTCCGGGCAGATCGCCGTGTGGATGGATACCGAGGCAGAAATCACCTTACCGTTATTCTCTGCTGCCCTGTCGTACGCGTTTGCCACATGCTCGCTTTCGTGGGCGCGTACCATTGCACCGGATGCGGACGGGGAGATATGCGCCGCAGCCTTAAAAGAAACATTTTCATTGGAGCCGTCCTGATATTTCCGCTCTTTGCAGGTCTGGCATTCCTCCGGGGAAGACATTCTTCCCGCCTTTTTAACATGGGAGTCATCCATGTAGTCTGCAGAATAGGCAGGTGTGCCGTAAGGGGCACTGATACCGCCGATTGTCATAACACATACCTCCTTCTTGATCATTGTAACGCTCTTGGCAATAGATAAAATAAAACAAAGTAATAGGATAAGTTTATTATAAAGCACGGGAATTTATTTGAAAAGATAAATGGCATATCTTTTGTATAAAATTCATAAAACATATTGACAGATACCAGGTGTAGTGCTACATTATAACTAGATTAACCGTTTAAGCAAATCCGTGTATCAGAATAATTTGACAATACGGGTTTGCTAAAAAAATACCCGGATGCTTAAACGCTTAATCAAAATATCAGATTCGCGCAGTCCGAAGAGAACGGATTGAGGAAAAGCGCAGATTAAGGAGGAGAAGGATGAGAAAAAGAAAGGCAGCGGCAATTTTACTTACGACAGCAGTGCTTACGGTCAGCGGAGTGACGGCAGGTGGGTGTGGGGACACCGATACCGGGGCTGTACAGGAGACGACGGAGCAGAACGCAGAAAACAGCGGTGCAGACGCCGGAGAGGTAAGCACGGCAGCGGAAAATACAACAGAGGAAGGAAATGCAGCGGAGGAGACAGCGGCAGCTCACACGGTTACCTTTTATGATTCGGACGGAACCACTGTGCTGGATACGGCAGAGGTAGCCGATGGAGCCTGCGTAACAGAATATACGCCGGAGAAAGAGGGATATATTTTTGTCGGATGGTTTGCAACACCACAGATGAGCCATAAATTTGACTTCACAATGGCAATTACGGAGGATACCTCGGCGTTTGCCGGATTCGTCACCTACGTGGAGGATACCAGAAGCTTTGCCATTGTGGGCAGCGGCACCAGTCCGGTTCTGATGGAATCCAACTGGGGAAAAGTAATCGGGGATGCACAGACCATGACGAAGGAAGACAGTGCGGATGCCAATATTTATACGATTACGGTGGATCTGAATGCGGGAGATGAATTCCAGTTTGCCATGAACAGCTCCTGGAATGACCAGAGGGGTTACGGTTATCTTACTACCATTTCCCAGGATGGTGTGGACTATTTCCAGAATTCCGGCGGATTGGGAGACACCAGCACGAAGCGCTCCAATATCAAGTGTGCCGTGGCAGGAAATTATACCTTTACGCTGACCACCTACCCCGGTGAGGATCAGTACGAGACGGACAATGCAAGCTATTCCGAGGATAACAAAGAGGCGTTTAACATCAACCCCTACGACACCATCACCTGGACCTATAACGGGGAATCCGAGGCGGGAAACAGTGATGTCTGGACAGATTACTACATCAAGGGAGCAGTCATTACCGGCTGGGAGGATGTGTATACAGACGAGACAAAGTTTACAGAGGAAAACGGAATCTATACGCTGACTGTTGAACTGACCGAGGGAGACGAATTCTTATTTACCTCAACCGTGACCAGCGGAGATACTACAGGAGTGGGAAATGAATATGTGCGTTATACCAACATTGCCGCAGACGATACGGAAAGCCTTGCCTGCGTGACTGAGGGAGGCGGAGCGAACATGGTGGCAGCCCAGGCGGGAACCTACACCTTTACTTACGATCCGTCCACGCAGGTACTTAAGGCATCCTGCCAGTAATCCTCATACAAGGACATTGTGCTGTGCGCCCTCCTTGCGTTCCAGTGCGTATTCCATACAGGAAAACAGTGCCTCTGCCTTACCGGCGGAGACGGAGGGAACATAGCACAGAAGTTCCGGTGTATCCATGTGCGGCTCAAGCAGAGCCTTTAATGTGTGGTCGGTCACCAGGATACGCCGATGGAGGAAGGCTTCAAGCTCCGAAGGCTCGGATACACAGGAAACGGACGGGAAAACGGATTCCCACAGCGCTTTTTTCTCTGCATTTGTGGAATCCAACGCCAGGAAGGTATAATCGTTCCCGCCGAACTGCTTTTGGGCTGCCTGTGCCATTTTGTCATAATCCGAATTAATCTGAAAAAATAAAAACTGGTTCGGAATAAAGCAGTCCATTGCCAGCAGGGGAACGAAGTTGCTGTCACCGATTCGCAGAAAATAATCAGACGAAATGTCATAGCCGATAATAGCGTCCGCATGGTCGTACTTTTCGGTGAAGGCATCGCTTAAGTAGATTAGTCCGTAATTCTTTTCGTGGAGAAAAGAGGACAGAAAATCCAGAAAATACATTTGCTCCGCTTTTTTTAAAACGGAGGCTTCCGGGGACATATAAAGTGCCACCATGCGCTTCTGACTGGTGGCAAGCGCCTGGGCAGACTGGTTCGGGGTGTAGCCCAGGAGGTTTATAATCTGTAAGACCTTCTTACGGGTCGCATCGCTGATGCGCATATCGGTACGGTTATTAATCACGTAGGATACGGTGGCGACAGAAACGCCTGCCTCCCGTGCCACATCCTTGATGGTTACCTGGTGCTTCAATGGATTGTCCCCCTTTTCATTGTTCTAATCACAAGTTATAAAGAATTTCAGAGAATTTGTCAACAAAAATAAAAAAGGAAAAATACCATGAACGAAAATGCAATGCTGCACATCCCGGATTCCCGTTACTGCTTTGCGGTGGGACCTAAGGAACTGACCATACGGCTCCGGGTGGCAAAAAGTGACCGTGGAGCAGAAATTTTCCTGCTGTACGGATTTAAATATGAATTTCAGGACAGGCGGGAATCCGCACTGATGGAGCGGAGGTATTCCGACCGGGTTTTCGATTATTATGAGATTACATTAAAACTTGACGATGTGAGACTTGCCTATCTCTTTCAGATCCGGGAAAACGGAAAGACCTATTATTACAGCGAGGACGGGTTGACGGAAACCTATAATTTTGCGGAGAGCTTTTACAACTTTTTCCAGATGCCTTATATCAACGCAAATGACTGGCTGCCTGTGGTGGACTGGATGCGGGAGGCGGTATTCTACCAGATATTTGTGGACCGCTTTGCCGTGGGGAACACCGCAAAGGACACCTCCTATGTCAATATGGAATGGGGTGACCTGCCCACACCGAAAAGCTTTGCGGGCGGAGATCTGCGGGGAATCCTTGAAAAATTGGATTACCTGAAGTCGCTTGGAATCACGGCGGTTTACCTTACGCCCATTTTCCTATCCCATTCAAATCACAAATATGATACCATAGACTACATGGAAATCGATCCGGCATTCGGAACGAAGGAGGATTTCGCTGCTCTGGTGCAGGCAGCACATGACAGGGGAATCCGGATCGTCCTGGATGCGGTGTTTAACCACTGCAGCATGGATATGGCACAGTTTCAGGATGTGCTGGAAAAGGGAAAAAGCTCGCCCTACTACAGTTGGTTCATTATTGACGGCGATTATCCGGAACCGGAGAAATGCAATTACGAGTGCTTTGCAGCCTGCAATTATATGCCAAAGCTCAATACGGCGGACCCTGGAGTACAGGAATTTCTGCTTGGGATTGCGCGCTACTGGATACAGGAATTTGATATTGACGGCTGGCGGCTGGATGTGTCGGACGAGGTGTCCCACTGCTTCTGGCGGCGGTTCCGGGAGGCTGTCAAGGCACAGAAGCCGGACGCGGTCATCATCGGGGAAAACTGGCACGATGCCTATCCCTATCTCATGGGAGACCAGTACGACAGCATCATGAACTATGCATTTACCAAAGCGTGTCTGGATTACTTTGCAAAAGGGGTCTTTGATGCGGGGGAGATGGCGGATAAGCTGAATGCCAATCTGATGCGCAATATGACCCAGGTAAACCGTATGATGTTAAATCTGCTGGATTCCCACGACACGCATCGTTTCTATAGCGAGGTGTCGAAGGATAAGGATAAGCTACTGGCAGCGGTGGCACTGGAAATGGTCTATATCGGTGCGCCCTGTATCTATTACGGTACGGAAATCTGCATGGAGGGCGGTTATGACCCGGATTCCCGCAGATGCTTTGACTGGCATAAGAGCCATTGGGATGAGGCAGTGTGGAACAAAATATCCGAGCTGGCTGCAATCCACAAAAGAGAGGAAATTAAAGACGGTGGAATCCGGGTCGCTTCCTGGGATGGGATGCTGCTTGTAGAGCGTTTCATGGAAGGAAAAAAGCTGACCCTGTATGTCAACATGACGGAGCAGGAACGGCTGGTACCATCCGCACGGAATATGCTCTGCGGCAACCATGTGAAGCAGCAGGGAGCCGGATTTGCGGTAGGAGCGAAGGGATTTTTGATCGTGACGGAGAAAGAGGAGGCATAGGCGATGAAGGGAAAAGAAAATCGTTTCGGAATCAGAACATGGGCGGTAGAAAAGCCGCTTTCGGTAATGCTTACACTGGCGCTGGCGGCAGGGACGCTTTCCGGCTGCGGGAATGCGGATACCTCCTCCGGCGGGGGTGCAGTATCCGAAAGCGGTACGGAATCCGGCGGCAGTACAACTGCCCAGGGTGGGAATGCGGCATCCGGCGGCAGCGCTTCCACCGGCAGCAGTGTGTTTAACGGGGAGCTGGAGCAGAATGTGACAATCCGGGTGCTGGAAAATGATACCGCCATTTCAAAAGGATATTTTGACGAACTGATTTCTGCCTTCAACGAGGCCTATGCGGAATATGGAATTGTGGCGGTGGATGCCAATATGGACCAGTATCTGGATCTGGCAAACGACGGTCCTTACGGATACGGACCGGACGTACTTTACCAGGCAAATGACGTTATCATGAAATATGTGGACGGAAAACATATTTATCCGCTTCCGGTGGAGCAACTGGACTGCTACAGCCAGATCCCGGAGAGCGCATGGGCGGCATACCGGATTACGGTGGACGGGAATGAGTACTGCTGCGGTGTGCCGGTGAATGTACAGGCGCCCATGCTCTATTACCGAACCGACCTGCTGCCGGAGGACTGGGAAACGGAGTGGGATGACAATGGGAACGGTGTGCCGGATATGGCGGAAAGCTGGAATGCCATGTATGCATATTCCCTTAAGCGTCATCAGGAGGATTCCTCGAAATACGGCTATATGAAATCCCTGTTTGATACCTATTTCTCATCCGGCTTTCTGTTTACCTACGGAGGCTATGTCTTTGGTGATGGGAACACGAACCCGGAGGACATTGGCTTTGCTGCCGGGGAGGCAGAGAAGGGGGCATGGGTACTCTCCCAATTGGCAGGCGCCATGAATGAGGAATGCATTGATGACACAATTACTACAAGCGCCTACAGCAAGCTGGCAGACGGCACGTATTTTGCCACCATCACAACACCGGATATGTACACCACATTTTTTGATGAACTGGTGCAGGAGTATGAAAGAGAAGGAATGACCACAGCGGACGCGAAGACTGCGGCGGAGGAGAATCTTGTGATGACGACCCTGCCTAAGCTGCCGGAGAGCGGGGATCTTTCGGAGGAGAATCCGACCCTTGTGGACTCCAAGGCAATGGGAGGAATCAACGGCTATGCCATCAGTGCCTACACGAAAGCACCAAATGCCTGCCTTGCCTTTGTGGATTTTGCCACCAGCTATGAAATGATGGTGGAGCGCAGCAAGATGCTTGGTATTGCACCGGCAAGAGAGGATGCGGCACAGGAAGCGGGAGGAACTTCCGAACTGCTGTACGAGAATCTGGAAGCCGGAAATATCGTGCTGATGCCTTCCATCAAGGAAGTGGCGCAAATCTGGACGCCTGCCCAGACCTTTTTTACCGATCTGGCGAAGGATGCGTTCCGAAGTGATGCGGAGAAAAAATATACCGACCTGGCATCCCTGAAGGCGGGCTTAGAGCAGGTGGATGCCCAGATTTATGACGCAATCTTTACGTTAAAGTAGCGGCGGACCGGATGAAGGAGAAGGAAATCGTATGTTTGCAAAAATAAAGGAAACATTGGGCAGACTGTCCGCCTGGTTTAAGGACAGCAGCGGAAATGTCCGGCTTTCCATGGTGATTATGGGCAGCGGACAGTTCCGTTACGGGGCAAAAGGAAAAGGCTTTCTGTTTTTTGCGGCAGAAATCAGTATTCTTTATTATTTCATTACAAGAGGTTTTGGGGACCTTGCCGGGTTCTTTACGCTTGGGACGGTGAAGGCAGATGCCTGGCTGGGCGTGGAGGGAGATAACTCTGTAATCATGCTTCTGATGGGAATTTTTGCATGGATTGTTCTGGCGGTGTTTCTCTGTCTGTACCGGCTCAATGTGCGGGACGCCTATCAGATGCAAAAGCGTGTGGAACAGGGGAAGCGGCTTCTTAGCTTCCGGGAGGAGGCGGCACAGCTTCTCGACAAAAAGTTTTATGTGACGGTGTTGGTGCTTCCGGTGCTTGGGGTCTGTGTGTTCAATATTCTGCCCATTGTTTTCATGATCCTCATTGCATTCACCAACTATGGCGGCGATATCGTTCCGCCGGAGCTGGTGGACTGGGTTGGAATTGACAATTTCAAACGTCTTCTGACGCTGGGACAGTTTGCCCCCACCTTTTTTAAGATTCTGGGCTGGAATCTGCTGTGGGCTGTGGTGTCTACAACACTCAACTACTTTGCAGGGCTGGGACTGGCGCTGCTGTTAAATAAGGAGTGCGTAAAAGGAAAGGCGTTCTGGCGGGCGTTTCCGGTGCTTGCCTACGCAATCCCGGGCTTTATCACACTGCTGGCGTTTAAATTCATGTTTTCCTACGGCGGTCCTATCAACCAGCTTATTGTGGCAGGGGGAGGTACGGCAATCGGTTTTCTGGATCTGGATGCCAAATGGACGGCGCGTCTCATCGGACTCCTCGTCAACTGCTGGATCAGTACGCCCTCCATTATGCTTCTGGCAACCGGAATGCTCTCAAACCGGGATGTAAGCCTTTACGAGGCGGCGCGCATCGACGGCGCAGGAAGATGGAAGCAGTTTACGAAGCTGACGCTTCCCTTTATCCTGTTTTCCACCATGCCGGTGTTAATCGGGCAGTTTACCGGGAATTTCAACAATTTCGGTATTTTCTATTTCCTGCGGGGCGGGCTGTACCTGGACGGTTATTTCCTTGCCAGCGATACGGACCTGCTGATTAACTGGCTGTACAACCTGTCCATCGACAACAATTACTACTGTATCGGGGCTGCAATCAGTCTGGTTATTTTCCTGATTACCTCGGCAATCAGTCTTGCGGTTTACATAAAGTCGCCATCCTATCGGGAGGAGGATACATTTCAATGAGAAAAAAAATAAGCGTCGGAAAAATATTCGACACAGGAATTACTTATGTAGTTCTGCTTGCAGTGGCATTTGTTTTCTTTTTCCCGTGCCTGTGGCTGATTCTTGCATCCTTTTCCAAGTCGGGCACCATCTATTCCTTTGACGGTTTTTTCCCGAAGGAATACAGCATGGCGAGCTTTGAACGGCTTTTTACCGATACGGAGATGTACAACTATCCGCAATGGTTTTTAAATACGCTGTTTGTTGCTGTGGGAAGCTGTATTTTGGGGACGTTTCTTGTAATCCTCACCGCTTACACCATGTCCCGGTTTACCTTCCGGATGCGTAAGCCGATGATGAAAATTACCATGGTGCTTGGGATGTTTCCCTCCTTTATGGGAATGA
>JBJEJC010000165.1:0-6374 GCA_051877675.1 Roseburia sp.
GTTGCCGCTTTGGTAGGTATCCCCCACATAGCCCCGCAGATACAGATTCTCCTCCGGTAGCTGATCCGTGCTTACGGAAAGAACCTCACTACCTTTATAGTCCGGCGCACGATTCGAGATTCTTCCGGGACTGCCGCCAATCACTCCGTATTCCGTCACCTGCTGTTCCAGTGCATGCTGCCACACCAGCGCCGCATCCTGTTTTGCGACAAGCTGTCTCGCCTGCTCCTCCCCAAACCGGCAAGCCAGAAGAATGCCGGCCGCTGCTGCAAGGGCTGTGAAAATAACCGCCTTTACCCGCACCGCGGGCAGAGCATCACTCTGTCGGATACTTCTTCCGTTTCCGTAGGAAAGCAGAGCCAGAAACGCCACTGTAACTGCAAATATCTCTTTCTGTTCCGGTGCTCTGCCCACCAGAAGCTCCACACAGATGAAAAGCAGCGGAGGGAGAAGTAGAAGAAAATTTTTTCCCCGCCGCAAAAGCACCACGACAGACCACCAGAGAATCAGTGCCGCCACAAAACATAGTAACGTCCCATTGTCTTCCTGCGTCTCACCTAAGCCGGGAAGACCCGCTCCGTAATAGGAATTTATCAGCGCAATGAGCTCATTACCGCACTTGCTTAGACCTGAAAAAATTGCCTGATGCTGCGCCACAAAGGCAGCAAAAAATCCTGCTGCTGCAATGAAATTTGCATATTTTGCCGTCATCGGCAAAAGGTAAAACAAAAATAGCAGCACCTCCACGCCAGCCATCCATCCATACAGCACGCCGGAAGAAACGTCTACGGTAAATACCCTCCCATATATGGCTATGCTGCCCGCTGCAAGCGCAAACAGAAGGGTATAGGAAAGCAGGACGTCAAGCGCCGCATACAGCGCCGGATGCCCTGTTTTCCTTCTGTCCTTCCTGTACAGGCTGATTTTCTCCACATGAATCACTGCTTTTTTCTTAAACAACAAATTCTACCCCGCTCAATTCCTGTTCCAGTTTTCCCGGAGTGAAGGTTTTCTCAAACCGTTCCCCCACCTTAACACACAAGCTGCCATCCAGAAGAATTCCGGTCACATAGGCTTCCGCCCGGTACTTCTCCCGGTAAAGCTCCTGCACATCCCGATGCACCGGCTGCCGCCGCTCCTCTCCGAGCATCATGAGAAATAAATAGAAGCTCTCCTCATCGTCCACGCGCAGCCGCACCACATCCCCCTGGCGGCTGCTGTACCACGCAGCATAATGGGCACATTTTGCATCCATCAGTGCAAAGGACAGGGATGCCACAAGCAGCAAAAAAGCCTCCATATTTTTTCCTTTTCCAAAGAAATCCAGAAATAATACCACCGGGCATCCCAACGGCTGGCTGTTCTCCCGTACCATCAGCTCGTCCGCCTTCGCCGACATCTTCCAATGAATGCTCTGAATCCTGTCTCCGTCCCGAAACGGACGAATCCTAAGCACCTCAGAGGCATCGTCCCCACTCATCGTATCGTCGTAAACATCCGCCTCCCCCATGAAATGGCGCGACGGCTCACTGACCGCCACCACCGTGTCATAGATACGGGGCATCACATACCATTCCGCACGTTTTTTTGTCCACACACGCAGATAAAACAGTCCCGTAAGGTCATAAATCCTGACTCCCCGAAGCACCGCCCGGTACTTTCCGCAATGACCGGCGGAAAGAGAAGCGGATACCGCCATCTTGCATCTGGCATCCGCCGCTCCCCAGCACTTAAGCGTGCCGCGTTCCCCGGTCAGAAGATTTTCATAGCGCAGCAGAAAAACCAGCTTTGTCACAGGAAATACACCTTTATTTTCTGCGCCTATCTCCAGCTCCAGACTTTCCCCCGTTCCCGCCACAGCAATCGGCAGCCGCAGGGAAAACCGCAGGAAAAAGAGCTGTAGCAGAATATATCCATATGCTGCCGCCACGAAAAAAATTCCTGCAAAAGCAATCAGTGCAAATCCCATATTTCCGTATATAACTGACATATATAGTATTATGGCAAGTACTGCCAGATACAGCACCAGATTAATCATGATATTCCGCCTTCATCTTATAGGAGGTTGGCTTGCTTACATTTTTCAGAATCCGCTCCAGCACCGCCGCCTCCGATACGTGTGCTACCCGCGCCTTTGTATTTAACAGTATCCGGTGTCCCGCCACGTCCGGGAAAATCTGCTCCACATCCTCCGGGATTACATAATTCCGTCCTGCCAGAAATGCGGTTGCCTTCGCCATCCGGGCAAGGGCAATCATGCCACGCGGACTGATTCCCAGCTCAATATAACTGTCATTCCGCGTCGCATCCACCAGCTTTGCCATATATTTATAAATATTGTCGTTTACAAACACTTCGTCCACAACTTTTTTGAGCTGCTCTAAGCCCTCTGCATCCATCACCGGCTCAATCCGGCTGTAATCATCCTTTAAGCTTTTTCCTTTGGCAATCTCAATCTCACTCTGCAAATCCGGGTAACCCATGCTCATACAGATCATAAAACGGTCTAACTGTGACTCCGGTAAAAGCTGGGTTCCCGCACTCCCCTTCGGATTCTGGGTTGCGATTACAATAAAGGGAACCGGCACCGGTCGGCTCACACCATCCACGGTCACCATGCCCTCCTCCATCACCTCCAGCAACGCCGACTGTGTCTTCGGGGAGGTCCGGTTGATCTCATCCGCCAGGAACAGGTTACACATGATTGTCCCCGGATGATAGGAAAAGGTTCCGGTCTCCTTCTTGTACATAGAAAATCCCAGAATATCCGCGGGAAGCACGTCCGGCGTAAACTGCACTCTGTGGTTTTCCAGTTTCATTGCCTTGGAAAATGCCAGCGCCAGTGTCGTCTTTCCCACGCCGGGCACGTCCTCAATCAGAATATGTCCGCCCGCCAGTATGGCACCAAACGCCTTTTTCACGCAGGCTGATTTGCCCTTCACAACCTTCTCCACCTCTCCAATCACGCGCTCTGCCAATGCGCCTGCTTCCGTTATCTCCATTCCTTCTCTCCGCCTCCCCATAAATGTTATTTCCATTATAAATGATATTTTTTCTCTGTAAAAGTCCCAGATTTAAATCTTCATTTATTCTTAAAAAAAAGAATCCTGCTCCGCAGGATTCTCCGCCTGCGGCGGGTTGCGTCAGCAACATCTACCATTCCGCCGCAGTGCGATCCTCGCGGAGCGTTTTTTATTTCATAGGAAAGACATTCACTTTCACACGTTAATATAACAAGGTCTTTCCTATGAAAAATAAGGACGCAGCCTCTGTAAGACTGCGTCCCGTTCCCAAAAAACTATTTGTTGCCGTTTCCGGCTGCGTCCTTGTTGGTATTGTTATTGTTGGTATTATTATTATCGTTTCCGGTCAGGTTGTCCACTCCGTTCTCCACGCCGTCAATGACATCCTTTCCTGCATCGCCAACACCGTTTACCACATCATCCACCGCATTTCCGACACCGTTGCCGTTGTCATTGTCTACGTCGTTGGTTGTGGTGCCGTTTGTGGTTCCGTTCGTGGTGGTTCCATTGGTGTTAGTTCCATTCGTGGTTCCATTTATTCCGGTTCCGTTCTCTGTGTTGTCCAGATAATTGGTGCCGTTCGTGGTTCCATTCGTGGTGCCGTTTGTGCCGTTATTCGTAGTTCCTTCCACATTCGTATTGTTGTCCTTGCCATTGTCTGTACGGGTACCACAACCGGTCACACTTCCAAGCGCCATGGTAAGTACAAGACCTGCCGCAATTGCTTTCCACTTCTTCATGGTCATATTCTCCTTTTCCTCTCAGAAATTGATTCTGTTTTTTCGGAATTAGTATGACCACAGGATTCTGTTTTATGCGTATATAAAAATTTTTATTTATAATAGCCAAGTTCTCTGGAAAGCTCCTGCTGAACCTTTTTCACATCCACCGCAAGCTCCTCCACCCGCGCCCTTGTCATACGGCTGGTGGGACCCGAAATGCTGAAGGCATACCTCACGTCACTGTGATAGTCCATAAGGGAAGCTGCGATACAGCGCACCCCCTCCTCGTTTTCCTCATCGTCGAGTGCATAGCCCTTCTCACGGATTCCTGCTAAAAGCTTCTGCATTTCCTCATAGTCAGTAACGGTATGCTTTGTTTTTTTCTCAATTACGCTCTCATTCCAGATCTGCTTTACTTCCCGCTCCGGCAATTCTGCCATGATAGCCTTGCCCACTCCGGAACAGTACATGGGATGCACCATTCCCACATGAGATACCATGCGAATGGTTCCCACCTTGGCCTCGATCTTATAAATGTAAAGGATATTGCTGCCCTCACGCTGCACCAGATGAACGGTTTCCCCGCTCAAATCGGAAAGCCGCTCCATATAAGGCTTTGCAATCTGCAGGATATCCATACGCTCCAGAATTTTCCCTGCCATATTCACAATCTTGCAGGAAAGCATATATTTCTGTGTCGTCTCATCCTGCTTCGCATAGCCCATATAAATTAAAGACATTAACAGTCTGTGCACCGTACTCTTATGCAGCCCCAGAGCGGCGCTGATTTCCATCAGTCCCATCTCTCCGTTTTCCGCCAGCATCTCCATCACCTGAAAAATGCGTTCTGCAGACTGTACGGGATTCTTTGTTTCTTTTTCCTCTGCCATAGTTCCCTCAGTTTCATTATGCAATCTTTTGTTTCATATCGTGAAACTATTTTGTTATGCAATCATATCATATCCGGATAGGAAAAGTCAACCGGCAGCAGCTTTTTTTCATCGACAGATATTTCCTGCCAATAATTCCTGACCAAAACCGGGACTTCGAAAAAACAATGTATGCCCCGCTTCCGCAAGAAAAAGATTGACAAGCGTTTCCCAGATGTTATAATTAAGATATACCACTGTGTGAAACATCGTTTCACATTGTGAAACACGGATATCTAAGTAAAGGAGAAGAAGTATGAACAAAGTATTAGAAGAGTTTTCCAAAATTGGTATTATTCCGGTTATCGCCCTTGACCACGTAGAGGATGCTGCTCCGCTTGCGAAAGCACTGTGTGACGGCGGTCTTCCCTGCGCAGAGGTTACCTTCCGTACCGATGCCGCCGAGGAGTCCATCCGCATCATGTCCCAGCAGTTCCCGCAGATGTTAGTCGGCGCCGGAACCGTTCTTACCACGGAACAGGTTGATCGTGCGGTAAACGCAGGTGCTAAGTTCATCGTAAGCCCGGGACTTAATCCGAAGGTCGTTAAATACTGTGTAGAGAAGAACATTCCCATCACTCCGGGATGCTCCAATCCGAGCGATGTTGAGGTTGCAATCGAGCTTGGTCTTGACGTTGTGAAATTCTTCCCGGCAGAGGCAGCCGGCGGATTAAACATGATTAAATCCATGGCAGCTCCCTACACCAAAATGAAGTTTATGCCCACCGGCGGCATCAATGCAAAGAACCTGACCAGCTACCTTGATTTCAAGAAAATCATCGCCTGCGGCGGTTCCTGGATGGTAAACAAGGACATGATCGCAGCAAAGGACTGGGACGGCATCACCGCTCTGACCAAAGAGGCAGTTTCCACCATGCTTGGCTTCCAGTTACTCCATGTCGGAATCAACGGCACTTCCGAGGAGACCGCTGTTTCTGACTGTGAGAAGCTTTCTGCTCTGCTTGGACAGCCTGCCAAGAACGGCAACAGCTCTATCTTCGTTGGCTCTCTCATCGAAATGATGAAGACCCCGGGACGCGGTGCAAACGGTCACATCGGTATCCAGACCAACTATCTGGATCGCGCAATTTACCATCTGGAGAAACGCGGTTTTGCATTTGATGAGTCCTCCTTCAAATACAACGAGAAGGGTGAGCTTAAGGTTGCTTTCTTAAAGGATGAGATTGCCGGCTTTGCAATTCATTTCAACCAGAAATAAGCCCATGGCAGAAGAAGGAGAAGCTGTTATGACAGACCAGAATTGTGCATACTGCATGGAGGGAGAACTGGTAGCCAAATTTGGCATCAAAATCTGTGAGCTTCCCACCTCCAAGGTATATCTTTTTAAAGAGCAGAGCCACAAGGGACGTGTAATTGTGGCTCACAAGAAGCATGTCAGCGAAATCATCGAGCTGACTGCCGAGGAGCGTGCTGCCTATATGGAGGATATCAACCATGTGGCAGAAGCGCTGCATAAGGCATTCCACCCGCAGAAGGTGAACTATGGCGCCTACGGCGATACCGGTCACCATCTCCATTTCCATCTGGTACCGAAATACACCGATGAATATGAGTGGGGCGGCGTATTTGCCATGAACCCGGGTGAAAAATTTTTATCTGAAGAAGAATACGATGCATTAATTGCGGAGATTCGGAAATACTTGTAAGGGATAACCTAAATTCCTTCCTAATTGATACCC
>JBJEJC010000166.1:0-6362 GCA_051877675.1 Roseburia sp.
CTCGACCCATACACAGTGGTAACCGCCACCGCCGTATTCGTACATACCAAGGCTGTCCGTAAGCGCCGTAGGTGTCATACCCCAGCGCTCCTTGCACTCTGCCACTTCAAGCTTTGTCTCGGAATTGTGAAGCCACACCGGCGATTTCAGCTTCTGTGCCAGCTTTGCCACGCCTTCCATCAGTTCTTTCGAGGTGGTGTATTCCGCATGGAATCCAACGATGAACGAAGTTAAATCGCTCATCTCATTGACAATATGATAATTCTCCTCCATCAGTTCCACCGTGCCGCCGTAATTGTTCAGTCCGCTGGTCTGCACCGTACGGAATCCGGTGTCTGCCGAAGCCTTGGCGTTCATCGGAGGGAAGAAGTACATATCAAAGTTGGAAGTAATACCACTGGTAAGGTATTCCATGATTCCCAGGATATTCAGCCAGTATACATCATCCTCCGTAAGCTGACCCTCCCGCGGGAACACCTGCTGGTTCAGCCAGTCCTGCAACGGAAGGTCATCGGCATAGGAACGCAGGAACGTCATGGCGGTATGAGTGTGGGCATTCTTAAAGCCCGGCATTAACAGATTGCCCTTAACATCAATCTCCCGATCCCAGATAATGACTTCATTCTCCTTCACAGAGGCACCGGACGCTGCCGGGTCCCCCAGATAGCAGATGGTATCTCCCTTTACCCAGAGCTCTCCCTCAGTGACAGCAAATGTATGGTTCTCTGCCAGTGTCAGAATCTTCGCATTATAAAAACGGATATTCATGATATTCTTATCTCCTCTTCTCAACTGTTTCTATCTGAAGCAAATACAGTCACCGATTCTCAGCAGTTTTTCATCTGAAGAATACTCTCTGTCACCAGCTTCTTAAACTGCGGTGCAACCCGGTCTGCCGTCTCCTGAACCTCCTCGTGGCATAGCGGCACCGGTGAAATGCCCGCCGCCGTATTGGAGATACAGGAAATGCCCACAACCTTCATGCCCATATGGCGCGCTGCAATCGCCTCGCAGGCAGTGCTCATGCCCACTGCGTCCGCCCCCATGGTACGGCACATCGTAATCTCCTGAGGTGTTTCAAACTGCGGACCGGAAAGCTGCATATAAGTTCCTTCCTTTAAGTCAATGGTAAGATCCATTGCCGCTTTTTTCACAAACTTCTGCAGTTCCTTATCGTAAATCTGACTCATATCCGGGAAACGTACGCCCAGCTCATCCATATTTGCTCCCCGCAGCGGAGATGGAATAAAACAGCCAATCTGCCCGGTAATCAACATTAAGTCACCTGCCTGAAAGCCCTGCTTTATGCCGCCGCTGGCGTTGGTCAGGAATAAAATCTCCGCCCCCATGAGCTTCATCAGTCTTATGGGAAGCACCACATCAGACATCTCATAGCCCTCATAATAGTGTACCCGTCCCTGCATACAGACCACAGGAACCTCCCCTACATAGCCGAAAATGAATCTGCCGGCATGTCCCGGAACCGTAGACACAGGGAATCCCTCCAGTTCATGGTAATCCAGCGTATCCACCACACGGATGTCATCCGCATAGTTTCCCAGCCCGGAGCCTAGCACCAGCGCCACCTTGGGTGTAAAATTAATCTTTGCCTTATAGCCCTCGTAACATTTTAACAATTTCTCATATACAGGATTCATAATTACCCTCATTTCTTCCAGAATATTTGTCTGCCCCGCGCAGACACCCGTTATCTGCATTATAACAGATTGTACCGCTTTTTCCTACTGCAAAATCTTAAGAAACCTGAATAAATCGACTGATTTTCTTTCCCACAAACGTAATTACCGGTCCCAGTGTAAATCCCATAAGAATTGTGACAATCCCGATTTTTGCGCCGAAAAGCCACGCAATCAGGATGACCAGAAGATCATAGAAAATACGTACCACGCGGAAGGGTATCCGCGGAAGGTATTTTGCAAGGATAAAAGACATGGCATCATAGGGCGAGGTTCCCAGCTCCACATCCATGTAGACGGATGCGGCGAAGATAAACAAAAGGAGTGCCGGAAATAATACCGCCACCCGTAGTGTCATGGAAGAAAAATAAGCGGAAATTCCGCATTTGTCCCAAAGCCAGCTAAAAAAATCCAGTGAATAGCCCACTAAAAACATATTTGCCAGGGTTCCGAAACCGATATTTTCCCTGCCAAACCATATGACAAACACAAACAGAATACTGTTTAACAGCGCCTGCCAGTTCCCCAGCGTCATATGAAGCTTTGCGGAAATTGCGAGATTCATGCTGGTGCAGGGATCTGTGCCCATATCCACCAGAACCAGCCAGGATAAGGCGAAGCCCATGGTGATAACAGCCACAATCACTGCCGCAAGCCGTCCCGGGAAATTCTTTTTCTGATACAATCCTCGTATAAATTCTTTCATTACAGACTCCTATTTTATTACTATTTTTCCTTCTGACAGCAGCTTTAAGAAACGGGTGTCACGTTTTTTCCACTCTTCCTTCTGCAATGCCGTATTCGCGGAAATAATCTCATCGAGGGTTGCCCAAGCCAGCCGGAAGCCCTCCCGCTGTTCTGATTCCGTCATCTCAAGCGGCACCGTTTCCGGGAACACATCACAGCTGTAGTAAAGCGAGTGACAGATATATTTCTGTCCCCGGCAGTGCAGATCCTCCCGCACCTCCAATATCTCTCCCAGTCCCCGGATAGTGGAAGCATCCACAAGCAGCCCGGTCTCCTCCCGCACCTCCCGGCACAGTGCCTCCGCCAGTGTCTCTCCCTGTTCTACACCGCCTCCGGGAATCTTGTACTCCCCTGCCCGGCTCTTCTGCATGGCATAGCAGTCTCCCCGCCTTATAATTCCGCGGACAGTGTACTTTTCATAAACAGGCATAGAATCAGTGTAATTTTTTTCATCAAGGATCAGCAATGTCTGCATTCTTGTTCTCCCTCGTGCAAATATCGTTTTAAATCCGCTTTTTAGTATTATAAACGCTGTTCCCGTATTTTGCAATAAGACCCGATATGCAGTTACAATTCCTGTTTTCTTCTTCCCCACGCCATATTCCACAATACCGTAAGAAGGCTCAACACCAGCAGGAGATAAAAATTCAGCCCCCGCACCGCCAGCATGGACGGCATCATTAAATGTCCCGGAAAAACCGTGGCAAATACGCTCCGGTACATAAGCTCCGTAATTCCCTGGGCTCCCGGCACCGGAAGCATATCCACTGCAATGTAAATAGATGCCTGAAGCCAGAGGATGTCCCACATTGCGGTTCCTTCCAGTTGAAACCCACGATATACAAGCCAGGTGAGGAAAAACACGGAAAAACGCTGTAGAAAAGTTCCAAAAATTACCATCAGAACTTTTCCTTTATGTTCCATAAGGAAGTTCACGG
Source organism: Roseburia sp. (assembly GCA_051877675.1). Lineage (GTDB taxonomy): Bacteria > Bacillota > Clostridia > Lachnospirales > Lachnospiraceae > Roseburia. The sequence continues at coordinate 3,383 of JBJEJC010000166.1, forward strand.
ATGCCCGATAGGAGTCCACAAATGCATCAATTTTCTCTCCGCGCTCCGCTGACTGTTTCATGAGGCGCAGCCGCACCAGAAAACGCTCCACGCCGTGAATCAGCCGTGACGCCGTGTCCGGAACCAGCATCACAAAAAGCAGGATTGCCACAAGTCCCACATTCAGAAGCAATCCCAGCACATAAAGAGACAGATATCCGCCCAGATAGGCTTTGAGCGGAGCATACCAGAACACTAATATCCCGATGCCGGTCAGCGACAGTACCAGCTTATAAATCACCGCCACCGTCATCAACACCACGGAACTGTCCGCCAGGCGGTTTCCGTCTTTTTTCATATAGTAAAGCTGCATTGGCTGTCCGCCCGTGGCGGACGGCGTGATACCGGAATAAAAAAATCCGATAAAGGAATACGCAATGCACCGGAGAACTCCGGTTCGTCTGTGTGTAAGCCGATACTCCCTGTGCATGGCAGACAACAGATACCAGATCATTATCCCCTCCGCCGACACGAAAAAGACCGCCGTAAGCGCCGCTGCCAGAAGGCACAACGGATTCATACGCTTCCATGCCATATAAATATCGGAAAGCTCCGTATTTTTAAAGAAAACAGAAAATGTCAGAAGCATGACCGCTAAGAAAAACAGAATGGAAAGGCACATGTGCTTTGGCTTTGCCTGTTCCATCTCATGCTCCGTAGAATGCTTCATGCCATACTCCCTCTCCATTGCAGAATTCCTCCAGCCTTCCCTCGAAAATTTTCTTTTTATGGGGATATTCCATAAAATCCCTGGGTGTTACCATAGAGAAATGCTTTTCTGATATGCGGATTCCATGGTCCTCCAGAAGCTTTGCCACATAGGAAGAACAGGTAAAATGATTCTTCTGGTAAAACGGAATCTGAAGCCAGATAAAGGGCAGTCCGATGACCGCATAATGATAGGAAAACCGATGTTCCATACAATACTGGAGTTTTTCACGGATTTTTTCCTTCTGTTCTGCCGTACAGGTCAGCTCGCAGACCATGTAGCGTGCAGTAGGAAATGCCTTTAGGATTTTTTCCTTATCCTCCTTCTCAAATCCGGCAATCAGCGGTACGGACGGATTTCTCCTCCCGACGCTGTATGCCTCCTCCAGTTGTTTATCCATGGAAATAACAACGTGTATGTAATTCTGACGGATGACCCGTCTTATGATTCCCGCAAAAAAACCGGGTGTATCTACGAATGCCAGGTAAATATGTTCCATAACTTTCCCCTTTAGTATAAAATAAAAAATTAATTAAACTGATAGATGCGCTTTGCAGTCCGGTAGCCTGCCAGTGTGATTTTCCGTCCTATTCTGCCCGGCAGATAGGTAAAACCGGAAAGCGTTCCATATTTCAGTCTGCGGTAAAGCTTCCGGTTGTACGTCCGGACCTTTTCCCACATCTTCTCCCGCTTGTCAATTGCCTCCTCCGTTCCGATTAACAACAGATGGATGGACGAAATCGAAAGCATAATGGAGATATTACGCCGCATATAGCATGCCAGTTTCGGGAAATGTGACTCCACCTCATCCAGATCCACACAGCGGGACACAATCTCCGTCACCTTAATCTGCTGGTCAATCCTGCGCATGAGCACCTGCTCGTTCACCGACTGGTCATCCCTGCCCAGGAAATAGTGGTACAGCCCGATATCCATATAATAAAGCCTCTTTGTATACGGAAGCGGCTGGTAGGCAAAGATATTGTCCACATAAAAGGTATGCTCCGGCAGCTTTACGCCGGATGCCCGCAGCACCTCAGTGCGGAAAATCAGCGCATGCATTACCAGATACTGGGAGGGGGAAAAATGTCCGATTTCATTCCAGCCACACATTTTCCCATCCGGGAAAACATTGCGGTATCCCATCTCCTTTGTGGTTCCTTCATACAGATGATCGTAAATATAATTGCAGATGAACAAATCCGGCAGTTCCTCCCAATCCGAAGAAGCCAGAAATCCATCCAGCCGCTCCATAAACTGTGTCAGCGCTGCGCCATCCAGCCAGTCATCGGAATCCACCACCTTAAAATACATTCCCTGTGCCATGGCAAGTCCCAGATTGACTCCGGAACCATGCCCGCCATTCTCCTTATTCACTGCCCGTACAATACCAGGATAACGACGCTCATATTCCGCCGCGATTTCTCCCGTCCGGTCTGTGGAGCCGTCATTGATAATGATAATCTCCGCTGCCTCACCCGCGGGAAGCAGTGAATCAATGCACCGCTTCATATAAGCCTCCGAATTGTAGCATGGAACTGCAAATGTGATTTGTTTCATGTCATCCTCCTGGTATTTTCCTTATTTTTCCTCTTTTCGACATTATAAATTTTTTCCTGTAATGCCGTCAATACAGGTCAGGTAAACTTAAATATTTCTTAATGATATCTTTTTGTTTTTCTTGTTTTCTTATATGCTTTTTTCATTTTCATGATACCGCCCACCTGCGGATGCTGCCATCGATTGGACTTACAGGAACCTTACATTTTTGTAAGACGGGGCTGCTGCACAAAAAGCAGCCGCCCCGTCTCACTCCGTTTCCCTATATGATAATGCAGACCATACCACCATTGCTGTCATTGACAATTTTCTGCATCGTATCCTGCAATTTCATCTGGCACTCGTCATCCATCATGGCTATCTTGTTGCGGATTCCATCCTCCATCAGTTCTCCTATCGACTTCCCGAAAATATTCGTCTCCCATGCCCCCTCCTCACTCTGCTGGTTCTGCCGGATATAGGCAATCAGGTCATTTGCCTGTTCCTCGCTTCCCACAATGGGGGCAATCTCTGTCTCGATATTGGCCTTAATCATGTGAATGGAGGGAGAAATCGCTTTCATTTTCACGCCAAATTTATTGCCGTGGCGGATCAGCACCGGTTCCTCCATATGGATATCGGAAAGCCCGGGATTTACCACCCCATAGCCCTTCATCTGCACCGCCTGGAACG
>JBJEJC010000167.1:0-6302 GCA_051877675.1 Roseburia sp.
TAAAGCGTATCATCAACGAGCCGACTGCAGCAGCTCTTGCATACGGACTTGACAATGAGAAAGAGCAGAAAATCATGGTGTACGACTTAGGTGGTGGTACATTCGATGTTTCTATTATCGAGATTGGTGACGGTGTCATCGAGGTACTGGCAACCAATGGTGATACCCATCTTGGCGGCGATGACTTTGATAACAGAATTACCCAGTGGATGATTGACGAGTTCAAGAAGGCAGAGGGCGTGGATCTTTCGAACGATAAGATGGCGCTTCAGAGATTGAAGGAAGCCGCAGAGAAGGCAAAGAAAGAGCTTTCTTCCGCAACCACAACCAATATCAACCTTCCGTTCATCACTGCAACCGCAGAGGGACCGAAGCACTTTGATATGAATTTAACAAGAGCAAAATTTGACGAGTTGACACATGACCTGGTGGAAAAGACTGCCATCCCGGTTCAGAACGCAATGAAGGATGCCGGACTTACCAATGCTGACCTGGGTCAGGTATTGTTAGTTGGTGGTTCTACACGTATCCCGGCGGTACAGGATAAGGTAAGACAGTTGACAGGCAAAGAGCCCAGCAAGTCTTTAAATCCGGATGAGTGTGTTGCCATCGGTGCATCTATTCAGGGTGGTAAGCTGGCCGGTGATGCCGGTGCCGGTGAAATCCTTCTTCTGGATGTTACTCCGCTGTCTCTGTCTATTGAGACCATGGGCGGTATTGCAACCAAATTGATTGAGAGAAATACCACAATCCCGACCAAGAAGAGCCAGATTTTCTCTACCGCAGCAGATAACCAGACTGCCGTAGATATCAATGTGGTACAGGGTGAGAGACAGTTCGCAAGAGATAACAAGTCCCTTGGACAGTTCCGTCTGGACGGAATCCCGCCAGCACGTCGTGGTGTTCCGCAGATCGAGGTTACTTTCGATATCGATGCCAACGGTATTGTAAATGTATCCGCTAAGGATCTTGGAACCGGTAAGGAACAGCATATTACCATCACTGCAGGCTCCAATATGTCTGATGACGAGATTGAGAAGGCAGTGAAAGAGGCTGCGGAATATGAGGCACAGGACAGAAAGAGAAAAGAAGCCATCGATGCAAGAAACGATGCAGATTCCTTCGTATTCCAGACCCAGCAGGCATTGGATCAGGTTGGCTCCAACCTGGCAGATGCAGACAAGGCAGAGGTTGAGGGCGATATGAATGCAGTAAAGTCCTTCCTTGAGGCACATCCGAATGCAGAGGATATGACAGATTCCGATGTTACAGAACTGAAATCCCTGCAGGAAAAGCTGACCCAGAGCGCACAGAAGGTATTTGCCAAGATGTACGAGCAGACACAGGCAGCACAGGGAGCAGCAGGACCGGATATGAGCAACATGGGTGGAGCAGCAGGCAGCACAGGAAGCACCGGTGCAGCAGACGATGATGTTGTAGACGCTGATTTTAAAGAAGTATAAGGGATACCCGACTTTTGCTGTTGGGAATAAAAGGGGGTTTCCGGATGCCAGAATCCGGAAACCCCATATGCGGTTAGGGTTGAAAAGAGGAAGAGGTTATGGCAGATAAGAGAGATTATTACGAGGTCTTAGGGGTCAGTAAGACAGCCACAGACGATGAAATAAAAAAAGCGTTCCGAACTCTCGCCAAGAAATATCATCCGGATATGCATCCGGGGGATAAGGAGTGTGAGGAGAAGTTTAAGGAAGCGCAGGAAGCCTATGCTGTTTTAAGTGATGCAGAGAAGCGTAAACAGTATGATCAGTTCGGCCATGCTGCCTTTGACGGCAGCGGCGGTGCAGGAGGCTTTGATTTCTCCGGCATGGATATGGGCGATATTTTTGGTGATATTTTCGGTGACTTTTTCGGCGGAGGCTCCAGAAGACGTGCCAACGACGGTCCCATGAAGGGAGCAAATCTGCGTACCAGTGTGCGCGTTACCTTTGAGGAGGCTGTTTTTGGCTGTGAGAAGGAAATTGAAATGGTGCTCAAGGACGAATGTCCGACCTGCCATGGCAGCGGTGCGAGACCGGGAACCTCCCCGGAGACCTGCCCGAAATGTAATGGCAAGGGTAAGGTGGTATTTACCCAGCAGTCCTTCTTTGGAACTGTGCAGAATGTGCAGACCTGTCCGGACTGTAACGGCTCCGGCAAGATTGTGAAGGATAAGTGCCCGGATTGCCGGGGAACAGGGTATGTCCAGAACCGCAAGAAAATCCAGGTATCCATTCCTGCCGGTATTGACAACGGGCAGAGTGTCCGTATCCGGGAAAAGGGAGAGCCGGGAATCAACGGCGGACCGAGGGGAGATCTTCTGGTGGAGGTTGTGGTATCCAGACATCCCACACTGCAGCGCCAGGATATGAATATTTATTCCACGGCACCCATCAGCTTTGCACAGGCAGCGCTGGGCGGAGAAATCCGTATTCAGACTGTAGACGGTGATGTGCTTTATGAAGTGAAGCCCGGAACCCAGACCGATACCAGAATCCGTCTCAAAGGAAAGGGTGTGCCGTCTTTGCGGAATAAGGCAGTGCGTGGTGATCAATACGTGACACTTGTAGTGCAGACGCCGACAAACTTAAGCGGAGACGCAAAGGAGCTTTTACGCCAGTTTGACGAAGCAACGGGCGGTTCCTTAAAGCGCGGTGCGGAGAGTGCGGAGAAATCCGGCGACAAACCGAAAAAGAAAAAAGGCTTTATGGATAAAATTAAGGAATCTTTTGACGAAATTTAGTGCTTTTTGACTATTGAGAGAATGTACTAAATGAAGTATGATAGACAATAAATGATACCTAGATGTTGTATGTGTAAACCATCACTCTGTGGTGGTTTTGGGCTGCATGGCAGCGGCAGGAGGTAAGATGGACTTGTCTATTGCGAAGAGAAAGCCCGCGAAGGTGGTGTTTCAGGAATGGCGATTCCGGCAGAGCATTGAGCTGGAACGGCAGAGACAGAGTATGCGGGAGGAACGGCAGCAGTTTGAGACGGAGCGCAGGGAATTTGAACGGGAAAAGAGCGAATTCGCCATGCGCCGGAGAGTCGAAGCAGGACGGGCAGAACAGGAAAAGCATCTTTTTGAGATGAAATGGAAGATTCTTGAGGAAGAAGTAAAAAAGCTTGCGGATGAGAAGCAGCATTTTGAGAAGCAGCGTGATTTTTATCGTTTTGTAAATGAGCATGAAAATGCGGCAAGGAACGCGGATAACAGTACACCAAGAATTGCAGGGGATTTGTTCTTTGTCGGAGTGGAAAGCAAGCAGGCGCTGAAGAAGCGCTACAAGGATTTGATTAAAATATATCATCCGGATAATGTGGCGGGAGATACCGGAACGCTGCAGGAGATTAACCGGGAATATGACAGATTGCAGGAGTTATACCGATAGAACGGGAGCTCCTGCTTTTTTTACTTACAGGATTCGAAAAGCTTTTTTCTTTGGACAAGATGTGGTATACTAGCCGTAGAACATACACAAAGAGCTTGCTATGGAGGGATAGAATGGGGGAGAAAAAACGGGTGATAGGCATTTGTGCGTCCTGCATTTTTGACCAGATCCCGCTTGAATTCAGCAATCTGCTGCAGAAAAAAGCGGAGGAGAAGGGGTATAGTATTGCTGTATTTTCCGCATATCGTCCACAGAAGGATGGAGAGCAGGAGGCTGCATACGAGGGAGAATTGTATGAGCTTGCGCGTCATATGGATTTGGTCGGTCTTGTGCTACTGACGGAGACGATAAGGGACAAAGATATGGCAAAAAGAGTCGCGCAGATTGGTCATGAGAAAAATATTCCGGTTTTTTCCGTGGATGGCAGGATGGATGGCTGCTACAATATGCCCATGGACGATCTGGGTGGTTTTGAGCAGTTAATGAATCACATTGTGAAGGAACATGGCTGCAGACGTGTCAATATGCTGGCAGGTTTTGAGGGAAACGAATGCTCGGACAGGCGGGTTGCCATATACCGCCGCACATTGGAGGAAGCGGGAATTCCGGTGGAGGAAGAACGGATCGCCTATGGAGATTTCTGGGATCGTCCGGCGAGAGCGGCGGTCAACCGGTTTTTAGACAGCGGAATGGAGCTGCCGGAGGCGATTGTCTGTGCCAATGATGCGATGGCGGTGACGACCTGTTCTGTTTTAAGCGAACGGGGCTTACGGGTGCCGCATGACATTATTGTGACGGGGTTTGACGGAATTCAGTGCGGAAAAATTAATTTTCCGGCCATCACGACCTGTGAACCGGATTATGCCAGCGGCGCACACTTCATTCTGGAGGAAGTCCACAGATTTATGGAATCCGGGAAGGTGAAGCCAAGGGATTTTACAATTCATTTTGCACTTTCCAAGAACCAGTCCTGCGGATGCAGGTCGAAGTCCTGGAAGGATATTAACCGCACGGTATCCAAGATGGCGGAGGCAGTCAGCGACTGTAAGTGGCATAATATTGCCATGAATAATATGGTTGCCCAGGTGCTGGATAAGCAGAACATCATGGATATTGCAAAGGTACTGCCGGCGAATATGGATCTATGGACGAAAGGATTCCGCTTTGCCTGTGTGAAGACGGAGTTGCTTTCTTCCTATACGGTTCCGGAAAACTATGATAATATGACCACGATACTGCGGGAGTGCGACGGAAACTTTGACGAGCCGGGAGAAACATTTTTTATAGAGAAGACATTTATTCCGGGACTGGAGCAGGTGATGTCCAATGAGAGCACGGATATCCTGGTGGTGCGTCTTTTAGGCTCCGGCAGCAAGGTATATGGTTATATTGCGGAGGCAATGGATCAGCTGGAGGAGCGCAGTCTCCAGAGAAACAATGAGTTTTCCATGTTTTTGTCCCACTCCATCAGTACGGTTTTGCATAATAAGGAGCTGAGTGAATTGAACCAGAGCCTGGGGCAGGCATATCAGAAGATTGCTGCGCTCTATATTCAGGACCCCATGACAGGGGTATTAAACCGCAGGGGCTTTTACCAGGCGCTGGAGGAGCAGACAGAAAATCGCCGGAATGAAGGGAAGTACCTGTATGTGTATTCCATCGATATGGACGGGCTGAAACGTGTCAATGATACGTATGGACACGGAGAAGGGGATTTTGCCATTACTACGATAGCCCAGGCTATTGTGGCGGTGGGTGGAAAGCAGGCATTGTGTGCGCGGTTTGGCGGTGATGAATTTGTCTGTGCACTGATTTTTGACGGAGAGACAGGGGAAAGTGCAGAGCAGTTTTGGGGAAGGCTGAAAGAATATATCAGTTCGGTTCCGGGGATTGCGAAGAAGCCTTATGAGATCAGCGCCAGTGTGGGAGTATGCTGCGGACGGATTTCCGCGGAACTTGACACGGAGCTGCTACTTTCGGATGCGGATAAGCGTATGTACCAGAATAAGGTGGAACGGAAGAAACAGAGGGTATAAAAAGAATCCTGCTCCGCAGGATTCTCCGCCTGCGGCGGGTTGCGTCAGCAACATCTACCATTCCGCCGCAGTGCGATCTTCGCGGAGCGTTTTTTATTTCATAGGAAAGGCATTCACTTTCGCACGTTAATATAACAAGGTCTTTCCTATGAAATAAAAAAATATCAGGGCTGTCGCATGCGACAGCCCCGTTATGTTATGCCGGATAGATGAGGTGTGCTTCGTCTATGTGGCAGAGCGTGTTTTCCAGATAGCGTTTTGCAAGGTAATTTGCCATGCCAAGGTTCATATCCAGATAATTGCCGCAATCCTTCGGAGAAGCTCCCGGCACCTCACCGCGGAAGTCCCGGATAAATTCAAACATTTCAATTACCAGATCCACAATATCTCCGGATTCATAATCTCCGGCAAGCAGAAGATAAAAGCCGGTACGGCAGCCCATGGGACCAAAGTAGATGGTCTTATCCTTGTAGTCCTTGTGGTTGCGCAGAAAGGTTGCGCCCAGGTGCTCGATGGTGTGTACCTCTGCGGTGTTCATTACAGGCTCATCGTTGGGCGAAGTCATGCGCAGGTCAAAGGTGGTAATCACCTGATCCCCCACATGGTCCTTCCTTGAAACATAGACGCCCGGCTGTAATTTGATATGGTCAATGGTAAAGCTTGCGATTTTTTCCATGGGAAAAATCCTCCTTGGGTTATGCTAGTAGACTACAGAAAGAAAATGTGCAGTCCCATAACAAACATAAAACAGAAGGACGGACTCGTCAAGCAGATTTTGCGGAGCAAATGCGGTGCGGCTGCCCGGTGTAAATATGGTCGGGCTCAGTGTTGAAAGGAAAAAATAATTCGCACTAAATTTACAGATTTACTGCGGACT
>JBJEJC010000168.1:0-30985 GCA_051877675.1 Roseburia sp.
CGATTATAATTATGTGTTTGACCCAAATGTGTACCTGAAACGCTTTTTCTCCGAGGGAATCCGGGGAGATTACATTTTTCTGGTGGATGAGGCGCATAATCTGGTGGAACGCAGCCGCCAGATGTACAGCGCTTGTCTGTGCAAGGAAGATTTTCTGGAAATGAAAAAGCTTTTGAAGCACCACAGCAGGAAACTGGAACAGGATCTGGAGAAATGTAACCGCATTCTGCTTTCCTATAAAAGAGAGTGTGAGAAATATGTGGTCTATGAAAATATCGGAAACCTTATTTTTGCACTGATGAATCTTGCTTCGAATCTGGATGAATTTCTGCAGAAGCTGCCGGAGTTCCCGGAGCGCACCACCGTGACAGAGTTTTATCTGAATCTGCGGAATTTTATGAATATCCATGAACTGGTGGACGACCATTATGTGATTTACACCGAGCATGGGGAGGATGGCAGGTTTTATCTCAGACTCTACTGTGTGGATCCGTCCCGGAATCTGCAGGAGCGGATTAATAAGGCAAATGCCACCATATTCTTTTCTGCAACGCTTCTGCCAATTAATTACTACAAAAGCCTTCTTTCCACGGAAAAGGACAATTATGCGGTGTATGCGGAAACAACTTTTTTGGAGGAACAGCGGCTGCTTTTGCTGGGACGGGATGTGAGCAGTAAATATACCAGGCGCAATGAGGAGGAATTCCGGCGGATTGCGGCATATGTTATGAAAACAGCCCGGGCAAAGAAGGGGAATTATATGGTATTTTTCCCTTCCTATAAAATGATGCAGCAGGTCTATGAAGCATTTTGCGGGCTGGATGCCGATGATGTGGAATGCATGGTGCAGCAGTCCGGCATGCGGGAGGCAGAGCGGGAGCAGTTTCTGGAGGCATTTTCGAAGGAGCGGACCGCAGAGCGTGATGGTTCGTTTGCGGCATTCTGCGTGATGGGAGGCATTTTCGGAGAGGGAATTGATTTAAAGAAGGAGCAGCTAATCGGTGCTGTTATTGTGGGCACCGGGCTTCCGCAGATCAGCAATGAGCGGGAGATTCTTATGGATTATTTTGAACGGCGGGATGGAGAGGGATTTAATTATGCCTATCGGTATCCCGGCATGAACAAGGTGCTGCAGGCTGCCGGACGGGTGATCCGCACGGCGGAGGATACAGGTGTTATCGCACTTTTGGATGAACGCTTCCTGCAGAGCGATTATCGGGCTCTTTTTCCCAGAGAATGGGAGAATTATACCGTTTGCACGCTGGACACGGTGGAACAGAAGGTGCGGGAATTCTGGGATGGCAGAGGGGAGTGAAAAAACTCCTGCCCTTATACGCAAGGCAGGAAAAAGCTTCTTCCCTTATACGCAAGGAAGAAAAAAACTCCTGCCCTTATACGCAAGGCAGGAAAAAGCTTCTTCCCTTATACGCAAGGAAGAAGCTTTAAAAATTCCTCTGTGGACTGTGCCACTGGCAGGGTGGGATTGATGGCTGCCACCATCTGGCGGGAGGGCAGTTTTTCCTTTATTTTTACGATAAAAAGCTCCTTGGATTCCCGGTTCAGGCAATAGTCCGGGATGAAGGCGATGCCGAGACCGATGCGCGCCAGATCGATGAGCAGGTCGTTGCTGCTCAGCTCAATTTCCGGAACCAGCTCCAACTGATGCTGTAAGAACAGATTGTGCAGGAATTCACTGGTGGTGCTTTTGCGGTCCAGCATGAGAATGGGGTACTGCCTTAATTCCTCCAGCGTGATTTCCTGCTGTTTCAGATTAAAGTAGGCGGGATTAGCGATAAAGACATCGTTGAAATTGCAGACGGTTTTCTGAATGCAGGAGTGGTTTAAGTTGGAGTTCGGGAAGTTGGTGACAATCAGATCTACTTTTCCCTGATTTAAAAGCTCCACGCAGCTTAAGGAGGTGGCGTTTGTCACCTTAATTGGCACATTGGGAAACTTCTTGTGGAACTGTTTTAAATAGGGAACCAGAAAGTAACGGCAGATGGTGTCGCTGGCTCCGATATGAAGCTGTCCGAGTCCAAGGCTTCCGGATTCTAAAAGCTGGTTTTCTCCACGCCGGATTAGGTTCATTGCCGGTTCAATATGCTTCAGCAATAGCTGCCCGGCGGGAGTCAGTTGTACCCGCTTCGTGCTGCGGATGAAAAGCGGCTGCTCTAATTTCTTTTCCAGCGTCTTGATGGACTGGCTTACTGCCGACTGGGAGATATAGAGCTGCTTGCTTGCCTCAGAGAAGCTTAGAGAAGTTGCAACATAATAAAAAACCTTGTATAATTCATAATTGATATCCATAGGTGCCTCGATTCCGAAATTATTATATAAGATAGAATAATTATAAGATACACTTATAATTGTGTCAAACGGAACTTGTACTCAGATAAGTATAATGCTTATTAATTAATAAGAATAATAAATGAAATTAAATATATTAATTATACTTATCCATGCACCTGTGCTATACTTCACACTATAGAAGCTTACAAGGAAATTTCAGTTTGAGAAATGGAGGAGCAACATGAGCGTAAAACGTGTCTATGTGGAAAAGAAACCGGCTTTTGCAGTCAAGGCAAAAGAACTGGAGTCTGAGATTAAGAGCTACCTTGGAATCGGCGGTGTGACGAAGGTCCGCGTACTGATTCGTTACGATATTGAGAATATTTCCGATGAGACCTACCGGAAAGCGTTGGTTACGGTATTTTCTGAGCCGCCGGTGGATGATGTGTATGAGGAGAACTTTGAGGCTGACGGAGCAAAGGTATTCTCTGTGGAGTTCCTTCCGGGACAGTTTGACCAGAGAGCGGATTCCGCAGAGCAGTGTGTGAAGCTGCTGAACGAAAATGAGGAGCCGATTATCCGCACCGCTGTGACCTATGCGATTGAGGGCGGAGTTTCTGACGCTGAGCTGGATGCCATCAAGAACCACTGCATCAACCCGGTGGATTCCAGAGAGACCGGTATGGAGAAACCGGCAACCCTGGTACAGGAGTTCCCGGAGCCGGAGGATGTGAAGATTTTTGACAGCTTTACCGATATGCCGGAGCCGGAGCTTAAGGCTCTGTATGATTCCTTGAATCTGGCTATGACCTTTAAGGACTTTTTACATATCCAGAACTATTTTAAGGGTGAGGAAAAGCGCAATCCTTCCATGACGGAAATCCGTGTGCTAGACACCTACTGGTCCGACCACTGCCGTCATACCACCTTCTCCACCGAGCTTACGGATGTGGCTTTTGATGATGGCTATTACCGTGCGCCCATGGAGGCAACCTATAACGATTATCTGGCGACACACAAGGAATTATATAAAGGAAGAGACGATAAATTTGTCTGCCTGATGGATCTGGCACTCGTTGCGATGAAGCGCCTGAAAAAAGAGGGCAAGCTGCAGGATCAGGAGGAGTCTGATGAAATCAATGCCTGCTCGATTGTAGTGCCCATCGAGGTGGACGGCAAGACCGAGGAGTGGCTTGTGAATTTCAAGAACGAGACCCACAATCATCCCACCGAGATTGAGCCGTTCGGTGGCGCTGCCACCTGTCTGGGAGGTGCCATCCGCGATCCGTTGTCCGGACGTACCTATGTATACCAGGCAATGCGTGTAACCGGTGCAGCAGACCCGACTGTATCTGTGAAGGATACGCTTGCAGGTAAGCTGCCGCAGAAAAAACTGGTGCGTGAGGCAGCCCACGGCTACAGCTCTTACGGAAATCAGATCGGACTTGCTACGGGCTATGTTAAGGAAGTATACCATCCGGATTATGTGGCAAAGCGCATGGAGATTGGTGCAGTGCTTGGTGCGGCTCCCAGACGTGCAGTACAGCGTCTGACCTCCGATCCGGGCGATATCATTATCCTGCTTGGCGGTCGCACCGGACGTGACGGAATCGGCGGAGCTACCGGTTCCTCCAAGGCACATAACACCCAGTCCACCGCAGTCTGCGGCGCAGAGGTGCAGAAGGGAAATCCTCCCACAGAGCGTAAAATCCAGCGTTTGTTCCGCCGCGAGGAGGTTGCCCATATCATTAAGAAGTGTAATGACTTTGGCGCGGGCGGTGTGTCTGTTGCCATCGGTGAGCTTGCCGACGGACTTCGCGTGAATCTGGACAAGGTGCCGAAGAAATATGCAGGTCTGGACGGAACGGAGCTTGCTATTTCCGAGTCTCAGGAGAGAATGGCGGTTGTAGTTGCACCGGAGGATGTGCAGAAGTTCTTAGGCTTTGCGAAGGAGGAAAATCTGGAGGCAGTTGAGGTTGCAGTGGTGACCGAGGAGCCGAGACTTGTTCTGGAGTGGAGAGGCAAAGAGGTGGTAAATATTTCCCGTGCGTTCCTTGATACCAACGGTGCGCATCAGGAGACAAAGGTTGCCGTTGACATTCCGGACCCGGCTGATAATTATCTGAATCGGATTTCTTTGCATAAAGTTGCCGATGCAGTGGCAGAGAACGATATCAAGGCTGCATGGTTAGCCGAGCTGGCAGACTTAAACGTATGCTCCCAGAAGGGACTTGTGGAAATGTTTGACGGTTCCATCGGAGCCAGCAGTGTGTTCATGCCCTATGGTGGAAAATATCAGCTTACCGAGACCCAGAGTATGGTGGCAAAGATTCCGGTGATGCATGGCAAATCCGATGCGGTTACCATGATGTCCTATGGCTTTGACCCCTATCTCTCCAGTTGGAGCCCGTACCATGGCGCTGTGTATGCCGTGCTGGAGTCCTTATCCAGAATTGTGGCAGCAGGCGGTGATTACAGCAAGGTGCGCTTCACCTTCCAGGAATACTTCCGCCGCATGAGCGAGGAACTGAAGCGCTGGAGCCAGCCTTTTGCAGCATTGCTGGGTGCCTATAACGCACAGATTGGATTCGGACTGCCGTCCATCGGTGGAAAGGATTCCATGTCCGGAACCTTCAATGACATCGATGTTCCGCCTACACTGGTGTCCTTCGCGGTGGATGTGGCAAAGGAAAAGGATATCATTACACCGGAGCTTAAGACAGCAGGCAATAAACTGGTGCTCTTTGAGATTGAGAAGGATGCATACGACCTTCCGGTATATGCACAGGTTATGAAATTATATGAGACAATCCATGGCTTCATTCAGAGCGGGGTAATCGTTTCTGCTTACGCACTGGACGGAAAGGGACTTGCAGCGGCATTGAGCAAGATGGCATTTGGTAATAAGCTTGGTGTTACCGTAAATGCGGATGTAAACGCAAATACCTTATTTGCACCGGGCTTTGGCTCTATTGTTGCCGAGATTTCTCCTGAGAAAATGGCAGAGGTGGAGGCAGCCGGTCTTTCCGGTAATATGCGTGAGGTTGGATGTGTCAATGCAGAGGAGTGCTTTATCTATGGTGATGTGAAGATTACGATGGAGGAAGCGCTGGCAGCATGGACCGGCACCCTGGAGAAGGTATTCCCCACCCGTGTTACAGACAACAGGGAAGAGGTGAAAACACCGTTATATAAAGCGGACAGCATTTATGTGTGCAAGAATAAGGTGGCAAAACCCACCGTATTCATTCCGGTATTCCCGGGAACCAACTGCGAGTACGACAGTGCAAAAGCCTTTGAGCGTGCCGGTGCAGATACCATCGTGAAGGTATTTAAGAATCTGAATGCAGAGGATATCCGCGAGTCCGTGGACGAGTTTGTAAAAGCTATCGAAAAGGCACAGATTATCATGTTCCCGGGTGGATTTTCTGCCGGAGACGAACCGGAGGGCTCTGCAAAATTCTTTGCTACCGCGTTCCGCAATGCAAAGATGACCGAAGCGGTGAACAAGCTCTTAAATGAGCGGGATGGTCTTGCCCTTGGTATCTGTAACGGATTCCAGGCACTGATCAAATTGGGTCTGGTTCCCTACGGAGAGATTCGTCCGCAGACCGCAGACTCACCGACATTGACCTATAATACCATTGGACGTCATGTGAGCAAGATGGTTTACACCAGAGTTACCAGCAACAAGTCTCCGTGGCTGGCACAGGCAGAGCTGGGCAGGACCTACTGCAACCCGGCATCTCACGGTGAGGGACGTTTTGTTGCACCGCAGGAGTGGCTGGATAAGCTGGCTGCAAACGGACAGATTGCGACCCAGTATGTGAATGAGGCGGGTGTTCCCACCATGGATGAGGAGTGGAATGTCAATGGCTCCTATATGGCAATCGAGGGAATCACAAGTCCGGACGGACGTGTGCTTGGTAAGATGGCGCATTCCGAGAGACGTGACAGAAGCGTGGCAATGAATATTTACGGAGAACAGGACCTGAAGCTGTTTGAATCAGGCGTGAATTATTTCAAATAAAACGCAGACGCCCGGGGTAGGTCGAAAATCAGTACGAAAAGAGACAACCGGAATAGAAAAGAAAACGAGGAACCTTGAGATGGGGATAGCTCATCTTGAGGTTCTTTTTTTCAAAATATAATAAAAGTAATTTCAGAATTTAAGGATTATTTAATAATTGTCCTGCTATACTTCAGATATGCTGAGTTACTGGCGGACGGTCAGAGGATATGTGGGCGTCTGGTAACTTGGTGATACCGGTATGAAAAAGAACACAAGGAGAGAAGAGGATATGTTTTTTCGCATATTAAAAAAGGATTTGAGACGAAAACGGACGATGAATGTTATTTTGGCACTGTTCGTTATCCTGGCCACGATGTTTCTTGCCAGCAGCGTCAGCAATCTGATAGCGGTAAATGGGGCGGTCGATTATTTTATGGAGATATCGAAGGTTCCGGATTACTTTACGCTAGCGTTGACAGACGGGACAGAGGATGCCGTCGCAGATTATCTGAAGAACAGCAGTGATGTTGCGGAATTTGAGGTGATAGAAACCTTCAATGTGACAAATGAGCCGATTTCCGTCTTGCAGGCAGACGATGAAAAAGCAGGTAAGTATGAGCGCACGAATACGCTGGCGGTACAGGCGGTGCCGGAGAATTTCATGAGGGTATTTGACAGAGAAGGGAACCCGCTTCGCCTTAAGAGTGGAGAAATCGCATTTCCCAAGGTGGAAGCTGAGGCAAACCATCTGGATATTGGAGATAAGCTAAGTATTCGTATTGGTGAAGTGGAACAGGAGTTTACAATTGCTGCGATTACAAAGGATGTTGTGTTCGGAAGCCCGATGATGGGGTACAAGAGACTTTTTATTACATTGGAGGACTATGAAAAGTTTGCTGCGCAACAGGATTTGACATATACCAATATATACTGTGTGAATTATGCGGACAAAGGGGCATTTAGGGCGGACTGGAAACAGCAGGATTTCAATTTGATTACGAATGTTGAAAAAAGTCTGGTATCCATGTGTTATATCATGGATATGCTGATGGCAGGAGTACTGATTATTGTCAGTGTCTGTCTGATTGTGATTGCATTTTTAGTGCTGCGGTTTACGATTATTTTTACCCTGCAGGAGGATTACAGGGAAATCGGAATCATGAAAGCAATCGGCATGAAGGAGGCGGGAATTCGTGGCATCTACATGATAAAATATTTTGGTCTTTCCATATTAGGTGCCACTGTCGGGCTATTGCTTAGTTTCCCATTTAGTGAAATGCTTCTTGGGCAGGCGATTGTGAACCTTGTGGTGGAGGATGCCAGAGGAAATTATCTGGTTCATGTCATATGTGCCACTGGAATTGTGGGAATTGTGCTGGCGTTTTGTTATTCGAGTACCCGGAAACTCAGGCGCTTTTCTGCTATTGATGCAATACGAAACGGTTCCACCGGAGAGCGGTATCAGGCAAAAAATCCTTTAAAATTATGGAAGAGAAAACGGATGAATCCCCGCTTTTATATGGCATGTAATGATATTTTAAGTGCACCGAAGCGTTTTGCTGTGCTGCTGATTACGTTCTGTATTGGTACAATGATGATTCTCATACCGCTTAGCGCCTTACATACCCTTAGAAGTGATGAAATTATTGGCATGTTCAGTATGGTGCCGTCTGACGTTTATATTGATATGGGGCATGGGGATGATTATGTTGCCGGGAAAAAAGTGGAAGTGATACAGGCAGACTTAGATGAACTGGAAGAAACCATGCATGCACATGGGATAGAGGCAAAAACGGGAGCCGATGTTGGGTATATGATTCCATGCTACGCGGATGACCCGGAGGAACTTTATAATTATATGATACTGCAGGAAATGGGTTCCTGGGACCGGTCCTACGAGCTTCTGGATGGACGGGAACCTGTTTTTGCAAATGAACTTATGATTACGGAGCGTACAGCGGAGGAAATGGGAGTATCCATCGGGGACTCGGTTTATTTTCAGTATCCGGATACAGCAGAAGAGTATGTAGTTACAGGTACGTATCAGAGCATGATGAATATGGGAAACGGATATCGTGTGAGCCGTGCAGCGACGTTGCGGGAAGAATATATCACAGGAGTTTTTACCCTGCAGGCAGAGGCTGTTAATTTGGAAAGTGTGGAAGCGTATGAACAAATCAAAGACCTGTTCCCGGATTATAAGGTAATGGATGCCGGAGAGTGCGTGGATGGCATGATCGGAGATATCACAGACCAGATGGATATACTGCTTTATGTGATTACGGGGATTGTACTGCTTATCAATAGTCTTATCACAGTTCTGATGATGAAGACGATGATGGCAAGGGAACGGGGAGATATTGCGCTGTTAAAGAGTATCGGATTTCGGAATGGTGCACTTAGAAGCTGGCAGATGTCACGGATTCTGATGCTTCTGGTGGCAGCTATCTTACTTGGAACTGTGCTGTCGAAGCTGCTTGGACCGGTGACGGTCGGACAGGTGTTTGACATGATGGGAGCAACGCAGGTGAAGCTTTATGTAAATCCGGTGGAGGCATATCTTGTCTATCCGCTCTTGCTGCTGGCAGTGACAGGGGGAGCTGCATTCCTGTGTGCCGGAGGAGTTGCAAACGTCGATGTGAAGGAAGTCAATGTGGAATAACAAGGGAGGAAGAGAAAAAATGAATTCATTAGTGGTAAAGGATTTATGTAAGACGTATGTGATTAATAAACGCCAGAATAATGTGCTGCGCAATGTCAATTTGGAAATTAAGGAAGGAGAGATGGTAGCTGTTATGGGACCAAGCGGTTCCGGCAAGTCTACACTTCTCTATGCAGTCAGCGGTATGGATGAGCCGACGGCGGGGAAGGTAAGCTTTTTCGGCAGGGATATCAGCAGCTTAAGCAGTTCCGAAATGAGTGATGTGCGCTTAGACGAAATGGGATTTATTTTTCAGCAGATGTATATGTTAAAAAACTTAAGCATTTATGATAATATAATATTACCCGCATATCAGTCAAAACAGAATAAGGGCAGAGAGAAGCGGGCAGAAATCAACCGCCGTGCGAAGGAATTGATGAAAAAACTTGGTATCAGTGAGATAGCAGAAAATGATATCAATGAGGTGTCCGGGGGACAGCTGCAGAGGGCGTGTATCTGCAGAAGTCTCATTAATAATCCAAAGATGATATTTGCGGATGAGCCAACCGGCGCATTGAATCAACAGAATTCGAAGGAAGTCATGCGGGAGTTAAACCGTATCAATGCAGAGGGAACAACGGTCATGCTGGTGACGCATGATATGAAGGTGGCTGCGAAGACAGACAGGGTATTGTACATTGAAGACGGAAATATCAAAGGGGAGTATAGCTTTGGAAAGTTCACCTCGGAGGAGGAGACAAAGGAAAGAGAGCGCCAGATATCGGCATGGCTGATGGAGATGGGATTCTAATCCGATGGGATACAGCCCGAAGCTTTACTCTGTCCCCTGATACAGCAGCTTTGGAATGGAGGAAATATGACAGACATACTCTTAGTAGAGGATCACATGGAGCTGAATACACTCATGTGCGCATTTTTAAGGAAAGCAGGATACCAGGTGCAGGGAGTCGGTACCGGTGAGGAAGCGCTGGAGGTTCTGGCAGGAGAACAGGTGAAGCTTGTGATACTGGATGTCATGCTGCCGGGGATGGATGGCTTTTCGGCCTGCGCTGCAATACGTGAGGAAAACAGCGTACCGATTCTTTTTTTAAGTGCAAAGGTTATGAAGGAAGATAAGATGAACGGATTCCTTTTGGGCGCGGATGATTATGTGGAAAAGCCGGTAGATATGGATATTTTGCTGGCGAAGGTCACTGCACTGATGAGAAGAAATTATGACTTAAAGCAGAAGAATACCGTGATTCATTCCGGGGCACTGTCAATTGACAAGAAGGCAAAGCAGGTTTTCCTGAAGGACAGGGAGATTTCTCTGACGGTAAAAGAGTATGAGCTTCTTCTGCTCCTGGCGGAGCATCCGGGAAAAACCCTGCATAAGGATTTTCTGTTTCAGCAGATATGGGGAATTGACAGCTTCAGTGAAAATCAAACGCTTACGGTACATATCAAAACGCTTCGTGATAAGATTGAAGAAGAGCCGAAAAGACCAAGAAGAATACAGACCGTCTGGGGAGTAGGGTATCGCTATGAAGAAGTATAACCGGATTCTGGTGTGTGTAGTAATCGTCTATTTTGGCCTTGCAGTTTTATTTTATGTGGGCTATGGACAACAGAAGAAGTCGGAAAACATGACATATAAGACGGAAATGAATCAGGTGATGCAGGAATTTGTCTGCGCGGGGGATTTTTTTGATGTGGATTTGTCAGAGTTTTCGTATTTACAATCGATTTCCTTTCTTCCACAGGAGGAGACGGCTGACCGGGAGAAGACAACCGCCTTTTACCAGAATCATAATGGGGTTCACAGCAGTGTTTCCCCATTGATTGTCAATCAGGAGATAAAGGGGATGGTACGCTTTGATTATATGGTGGAAACGTCCTATGAAGGAGTCCTTTTTACAATAGAGGCAATACTCGGTATTGCATTTCTGATTGTGATTGCAGTACTTGTTTATATACGTGTAAGAATTTTAAAACCATTTCACACACTTGGAGAGATGCCTTATGAACTGGCAAAGGGGCATCTTACCGGAGAGCTTACGGAGAATAAGAACCGCTATTTTGGCAGGTTTTTATGGGGGATTTCCATGCTTCGGGATACCCTGAATGATGCGCGGGCAAAGGAATTAAAGCTTGTCAGGGAAAAGAAGCTGTTGCTGCTTTCCCTGTCTCATGATATTAAGATTCCCCTTTCCGCCATTAAGCTCTATGCAAAGGCACTTCGGGAGAATATTTATGATACAAAAGAGCAGCAGCTTTATGCGGCGAAACAGATTGAGGTTCATGCACAGGAAATAGAGATGTTTGTGAAAGAAATAGCTGCGGCTTCCAGCGAGGATGTTGTCTCGATTGAGGTGGAGAATGGGGAATTTTATTTAAAGGATTATGTGGAAAAGATACGGAAAAGCTATGCACCAAAATGTCAGCTTAGGATGACGGAATTTACGATAGGAGTATTCGAGAACCGCCTGCTTAAGGGAGATATGGAGAGAGCCTTTGAAGTAATGGAGAATCTGCTTGAAAATGCATTTAAGTATGGGGATGGCATAGAGATTTCCATTGATTTTTATGAGGAGGATTACTGCCAGATCATACAGGTGTTTAATTCGGGACAACCGGTTACGGATATGGAACTGCCGCATTTGTTTGACAGCTTTTACCGTGGAAGCAATGCGGGAAGTAAGCAGGGCAATGGGCTTGGCTTATATATCAGCAGACAGATTATGCAGAAGATGGGCGGAGATATCTTTGCAAAGCGGTGCGAAGACGGAATGAACTTCTGCCTGGTATTTCCCATGTGATTATGTGAAAAGATTTATGGCAGAAGAGGCTGCTGCGAAAGCATAACGGTATTCGCAGAAGCCTCTTATTATTTTGGAAGGATTTGTAAGTTGGCTTTCACAGTGGCAGAAACTTCGGCTTGCGCTCCTGAAAGACCGTATAATAAGAGAAGCCGGCAGCCTTTAGAAGCTGAGGCAGCTTCTCAAAATCATAGCCCACATGCTCCGGTGCATGGGCATCGGCCCCCAGAGTAATGATTTCACCGCCCAATTCATGGTAGCGCGCAAGAACGGACTCTGTCGGGTTGGGATGTCCGAGCTTGTATTTAAAGCCGCCGGTGTTGACCTCAATTCCTTTCCCTTTTTCAATCAGGAGCCGCAGGATGGTATCGATGAGGTCGGAGCAGTCCGGATCGGACATCAGATCACGGACAGGGATGACGCTGGCGGAAGCCGGAGTGTTTAAAGCCGTTGCAGTGCCGGATGCTTCCCTGGCAGACATCCGGCGGGAAGGCAGATAGCGCACCACATAGTCCAGATGCCCGTACACATCAAAACCGTCAAAGGCACGGATGTTTTCCAGAATGGAAAGCAGATATTCCTGTATTCCTTCTTCCTCCGTGCGGTTTTCCCAGTAGGGCGGGTAGTAGGGGTCCTGTCCGTGTACAACGTGGGAGGAACCGATGACAAAGTCAAATGGGTACTGCGCGAGAATGTCTGCGTGGAGACCGGCAAGCTGGGGCTGCAGACCAAGCTCTACACCAAAATGTATGGGAAAACGGCTCTGATACTGCTCCTTAAGGGCAGTGACAGAGGCATGGTAATTGGGCAGGTCTAAAAGGAACAATTCCGGTTCTCCCGGGTAATTAATGTGCAGGTGATCGGTAAAACAGATTCCGGCAAGCCCGCGTTCCATGGAGGCATGGATCATGGACTCCTGAGGGACATTGCTGTCACCGGAGTACTGGCTGTGCATATGGGTATCCCACAGGGGGGAAAGCAGTGTCATGGAAACTCCACCTTTCTGTCATGTTTTCTTCCTATTAATATAACTGATTTCATAAAATATGAGAAGCAGGAAACCGCAAATTTGTAAAATATAGACGAAAAATGAAGCAAAAATAAAAATATGGTGAAAAATTTAACAAAGTCAAATAAAAGACTTGAACTTTCCACTGAAATTGGGTAAAATAAAGGAAGCTTGGGACATGAATCCCACGAATAGTATATTTACACAATATCTAGGAGGAATTAAAAATGGCAGTAAGAGTAGCAATCAATGGTTTTGGCCGTATCGGTCGTCTTGCTTTCAGACAGATGTTTGGAGCAGAAGGATATGAAGTTGTAGCAATCAACGACTTAACAAGCCCGAAAATGTTGGCTCACTTGTTAAAATATGATTCATCACAGGGTAAATACGCTTTGGCAGATACCGTTTCTGCAAGCGATGATTCTATCACTGTTGATGGAAAGACCATTCAGATTTACGCATTCCCGGATGCAAACAACTGCCCATGGGGAGAGTTGAAGGTTGACGTTGTATTGGAGTGCTCTGGTTTCTACACCTCTAAAGAGAAGGCTCAGGCTCACATCAATGCAGGTGCTAGAAAGGTTGTTATCTCTGCTCCTGCAGGAAACGATCTTCCTACTATCGTATACAATGTAAACCACACAACCTTAAAGCCGGAAGATACCATCATTTCTGCAGCTTCCTGCACCACAAACTGCTTAGCTCCTATGGCAAAAGCATTAAATGACCTTGCAGGCATCAAGTCTGGTATCATGAGCACAATCCATGCTTATACCGGTGATCAGATGATTCTTGACGGACCTCAGAGAAAAGGTGACTTAAGAAGAAGCCGTGCAGGTGCAGTGAACATCGTTCCGAACAGCACTGGTGCTGCAAAAGCAATCGGCCTTGTTATTCCGGAATTAAACGGTAAGTTAATCGGTTCTGCACAGCGTGTTCCGACCCCGACAGGTTCTACCACTATCTTAGTAGCAACTGTTGAGAAGTCTGTAACGAAGGAAGAAATCAATGCAGCTATGAAGGCAGCATCTACCGAGTCTTTCGGATACAACGAGGATGAAATCGTTTCTTCTGATATCGTTGGAAGTACCTATGGTTCTATCTTTGATGCTACCCAGACTATGGTTGGCGCAGATAACCTGGTTCAGGTTGTTTCCTGGTATGATAACGAGAACAGCTACACCTCTCAGATGGTTCGTACCATTAAGTACTTCAGTGAGTTAGCATAATAATAAGCAGAAAACACTGCACGGTGGACTGCATTTGTGATGCGATAGGTCACCAGAGTGCAGATAGACTCAGAAAGGGGTCCGGTCTGATTTGGACCGGACCTTCTTTTGTATCATAAGGAGGATATTTCATATGTCATTAAATAAGAAATCTGTAGATGATATCAATGTAAAGGGAAGACGTGTGCTGGTTCGCTGCGACTTCAACGTACCGCTTAAGGAAGGAAAGATTACGGATGAGACCCGTATTGTAGCAGCACTTCCCACCATCCAGAAGCTGATCAATGACGGCGGCAAGGTGATTCTTTGCTCCCATCTTGGTAAAGTAAAGAACGGACCCAACGAGGGCGAGTCTTTGGCACCGGTAGCAGAGAGACTTTCTGAGAAGCTTGGCAAAGAGGTTGTTTTCGTTTCCGATTACAATGTAACCGGTGAGGCTGCAACAAAGGCAGTTGAGGCAATGAAGGAGGGAGACGTTGTTCTTCTTCAGAATACCCGTTTCCGCGGCGCAGAGGAGACAAAGAACGGTGAGGAATTCTCCAAGGAGCTGGCAGATTTAGCAGACGATTATGTATGCGATGCATTCGGTTCTTCCCACAGAGCACACGCTTCCGTAGCAGGTGTGACCAAGTTCATCTCCGCAAAGGGCGGTTCTAACGTAGTGGGTTACTTAATGCAGAAGGAGATTAACTTCCTTGGCAATGCAGTTGAGAATCCGGTAAGACCTTTTGTAGCAATCCTTGGCGGCGCTAAGGTTGCAGACAAGTTAAATGTTATCTCCAATCTCCTTGAGAAATGCGATACCTTAATCATCGGCGGTGGTATGGCTTACACCTTCTTAAAGGCTAAGGGCTATGAGATTGGTAAGTCCCTGGTTGATGATACGAAGCTTGATTACTGCAAGGAAATGATGGAGAAGGCAGAGAAGCTTGGCAAGAAATTACTTCTGCCAATCGATTCTGTAACGATTGCTGATTTCCCGAACCCGATTGATGCACCGGTAGATGTAGAGGTTTATGATGTAACTGCTATGCCGGCAGACAGAGAGGGCTGCGATATCGGACCGAAGACTGCTGAAATGTATGCAGAGGCAGTAAAATCTGCAAAGACCGTTGTATGGAACGGACCGATGGGTGTATTCGAGAACCCGACACTTGCAGCAGGTACCATTGCAGTTGCAAAGGCACTGGCTGAGACGGATGCAACCACCATTATCGGTGGCGGCGATTCTGCAGCAGCAGTAAACCAGCTTGGCTTTGGTGACAAGATGAGCCACATCTCCACCGGCGGTGGAGCTTCCCTTGAATTCTTAGAGGGCAAGGAGCTTCCAGGCGTTGTTGCCGCAGACGACAAATAAGGAATCGCGAAGTGGAGAGCGGCAACAACGCCTTAGTTGTCTGCCGCAGACGACAAATAAGGAACCGCGAAGTGGAGAGCGGCAACAACGCCTTAGTTGTCTGCCGCAGACGACAAATAAGGAACCGCGAAGTGGAAAGCGGCAACAACGCCTTAGTTGTCTGCCGCAGAAGATAAATAAGAAAAGAGGACATTTTTCATGGCAAGAAAAAAGATTATTGCCGGCAACTGGAAGATGAACAAGACTCCGAGCGAGGCAGTTGCACTGGTAAATGAATTAAAGCCATTGGTGGCAAACGATGAGGTGGATGTGGTATTTTGCGTTCCGGCAATCGATATCATCCCCGCAATGGAGGCAGCAAAGGGCTCCAATATCCAGATTGGTGCAGAGAATATGTACTTCGAGGAGAGCGGCGCTTATACCGGAGAGATCTCTCCGGCTATGCTTACCGATGCCGGTGTGAAGTACGTAGTACTCGGACATTCCGAGAGACGTGAGTACTTTGCCGAGACCGATGAGACCGTAAACAAGAAGGTGTTAAAGGCGTTCGAGCACGGTATCACACCGATTATCTGCTGTGGTGAGTCTCTCACTCAGAGAAAACAGGGTATTTACATTGACTGGATTCGTATGCAGATTAAGATTGCATTCCAGAACGTGACTGCAGATCAGGCAAAGACAGCAGTTATCGCTTATGAGCCGATCTGGGCAATCGGAACCGGTGAGACCGCTACATCTGACCAGGCAGAGGAAGTGTGTGCAGCAATCCGCGCTTGCATCAGAGAGGTTTATGACGAGGCAACAGCAGAGTCTATCCGTATCCAGTATGGCGGATCTGTAAATGCAGGTAACGCAGCTGAGCTGTTTGCAAAGCCGGACATTGACGGTGGACTGGTTGGCGGTGCATCCTTAAAACCGGATTTTGGCAAGATTGTCAACTATAAATAGAATCTGAACCATAAGACAGGAAAACCCGTTTCTTTTAGCATGTATGTGCTAATGGAAACGGGTTTTTTAACAATTCTGAAACAAAACCCTAACAAAACAGAAATGCAGACAGCCTAATATAAAGACAATGGATCAATGGTTGTATGTGGAGGTACAGATGAATCCGCAAAAAATGATGAGAATCCTAAAAAAGATATTCTGTCTGCCGCCGGTTCTTACCTTACTGATTACAATTCCTTCTTTTGTTTTTGTATTCTTTGTGCTGACAGGGAATACGGTATCCCCTGTCATTGCGTATCTGTCCTATATTCTGTCCGCATATGCAATGGTGGTTACATTACGGGGGCAGTAAATCTTGGAAAATGGTTTCAGAGAGAAATCCGCAAGCACCCTTTGGTGAGAAGGATTTTGGGGATTCCTCTGGTAGAACGGTATCTTTCGGAAAAAGTTTTTCGGGCGGAAGTGTCTTTGTATCCGAGCTTCGTTATCAACCTGCTCTATGCAGGAATGAAGCTCTTTTTCGGGATACGGTATGCTTCTGTATGGTTTGGAACCCTGGCCGTTTATTACCTTCTGCTGGCATGGATGCGTTTTTCACTGCTCCTTCATGTGAGAAGAAAAGGGCGACAACAGGAAAATATGGTTTCTGAGTTAAAAATCTGCCGTCTGTGTGGTATGATTTTAATGCTTCTGGACTGGGCATTAACCGGTATGATTGTTCTTGTTGTAAGGAAAAACAGTGGATTTGAATATCCGGGCATGATGATTTATGCCATGGCATTGTATACTTTTTACATGACGATCACAGCAATTATAAATGTAATAAAATTCAGGCGATGTGGGAGACCGGTTATATCAGCCGCAAAAGTAATTAACCTGACGGCAGCGCTGGTGTCTATGCTTTCCTTGGAAACGGCGATGCTGGCACAGTTCGGGGCAGACCAGGGGGCAGCATTCCGGCAGAGAATGTCTGCCGCTACGGGAGCGGGTGTAAGTATTCTTATTCTCGGAATGGCAGTCACAATGCTTGTCCGTACAACAGACCAGATTCATAAAGAAGCAAACAGGGAGGAAAATCCTCTCCTCGCCCAGAGGGGCTCGGATTTTGCTTCGCAAAACAAGGAGGAAAATCCTCTCCTCGCCCAGAGGGGCTCGGATTTTGCTTCGCAAAACAGGGAGGATTGATATGGTTCATATTCTTGTGCTAGAGGATGATGTAAAATTAAACCAGACAGTGTGCACTTATTTGAATGACAGTGGTTTTCATGCAAAGGGGTGTCTTTCTGCGAATGAGGCATATGATGAAATGTACAATAATCTATATGAGCTGATTATTTCGGACATCATGATGCCGGAGGTGGATGGATTTGAGTTTGCAGAGAATTTAAGACGTGTGAATAAGCACATTCCGATTCTGTTTATGTCCGCGAGGGATGATCTGCCGTCAAAGCAGAGAGGGTTCCAGATTGGGATTGACGACTATATGGTAAAACCAATCGAACTGGGGGAGCTGCTTCTTAGGGTTCGGGCACTTATGCGCCGCGCCAATATTGAGATGGAGCGAAGGCTGGTGGTTGGGAACCTGGAACTGGATGCAGATGCCATGACTGCCACCATTGCGGGAGAAGAAATTCCTGCGACAACGAGAGAGTTTAATATCCTTTACAAACTGCTTTCCTACCCCAACAAGACATTTTCCAGGGCACAGCTTATGGACGAATTCTGGGGCGTGGACAGTGAAACAAGTCTCAGGGCAGTGGATGTGTACATCACAAAGCTCCGGGATAAATTTTCGGCCTGTGACGGGTTTGAGATTAAGACCGTACGAGGACTGGGATACAAGGCGGTGCTGGGATGAAAGAAAGAGAAGAATTTCATGATAAAAGGGTGAAGCGAAAAATATTTCCTTTTTCCACATTTCTGTCCGTGTTTGTGGCATTTGGGTTATTTACGACCATACAGATGAGAATTATCGGGGAAAAAATTGATTATAAAAGTATATCGGTCCGCAGTCATATTGTGATATTTGGACTCTGGTTTCTGGCAGCAGTGGCATTCACCCTGTGGACGAATTACCAGCTCACCAGACACTATCAGAAGCCGATTGAGGAATTTTCCGAGGCGGCTCGTAAAGTGGCATCCGGCGATTTCTCCGTCTATCTGGCACCGCATCATACGGCTGATAAATATACGCATCTGGATGTACTGTTTACGGATTTTAATAAGATGGTGGAGGAGCTTGGGAGCATAGAGACATTAAAAACGGATTTCTTTTCCAATGTTTCCCATGAAATCAAGACTCCCCTTGCGGTGATACAGAACAATACGGAGCTGCTTAGTCTCGAGAGCCTGACAGAGAAGGAACACCGGGAATGTATCGAGACAATCCTTCATGCAACGAAGCGTCTTTCCAACCTGATTACGAATATGCTAAAACTCAATAAGCTGGAAAAACAGACAATCAAGCCGGTGCCCCGGCGTTATGACCTTTGTGCCCAGTTATGCGAGTGTGCACTGCAGTTTGAGGATATGTGGGAGCGGAAACAGATTGAGTTTGAGGCGGATATCGGGGAAAAGACGATGATAGAAGCGGATGAAGGGCTTTTAGAACTGGTCTGGACCAACCTGTTGTCCAATGCCATCAAGTTTACACCCTCAGGGGGAACCGTTACCCTGTCCCAGACTTCGGATGCAGAAGGAATAACGGTTTCTGTTGCGGATACCGGATGCGGGATGGATGAGGAGACGATGAGTAAGATTTTTGAAAAATTTTATCAGGGAGATACTTCCCATTCTACCGAGGGGAACGGGCTTGGGCTTTCACTTGTGAAACGGATTCTTCAACTGTCGGACGGCAGTATTACAGTCAGAAGCCGGATAGGGCAGGGAACTGTCTTTACAGTCAGGCTGCCGGAAATTCAGAAATCAGATGGAGAGGAAGTAATATAATGGAACAGGAAAAAAGATCTTTTATCGGATATGAATATAAGGAAATCAAAGTAAGTGCAAAATTGGTTTCCATGTATCTGGATTGTTATGAGAATTTCGGATGGGTCCCGGAGGAAGAATTTTCTGATATGGGAAATACACATCATGTGACAATCCGGATGAAACGTGACCGGAAAATTATCAATAAAATGGAGCTGACCAGACTGCAAAGAAATTTTGAAGCCTGTGCGCTTGACCTGGTGAGACTGGAGAAGGCGAAGACATCGGCAGCGACGGCCTTCGCATTGGTAATCGGGATTGCAGGGACTGTGTTCATGGCAGGCTCCACCTTTGCAGTCACCCATGAGCCGCCTGTGATATGGTTGTGCATACTGCTTGCCATTCCGGGTTTCATTGGCTGGATTCTTCCCTATTTTGTGTATCGGAAGATTGTGGAAAAGCAGACAGAGAAGCTGCAGCCTCTGATGGAAGATAAACTGGAAGAAATTTACCAGGTCTGTGAAAAAGGGCATTCTTTGCTGTGAGAAAGTGAGTAATTAATATTTCGGAAACAGAATGGAAGCAAAACGCAAACAAATAAAGGGTATGCTACAGTCATCAAAATCAGAAAGGATGGAAGAAAAATGAGTAAGTACAAATTAAAGACAGGAAAAATGGCAGAAAGGGCGACTGCAGCTTATCAGAAGGTTGAGAATGCAGTGGTAGGCGGCTACCGGAAAATTGAGAACGCAGTGGTAGACGGCTATAAAAAGATTGAGGATGGTTTTGTGGAAACCTTTCTTGAAAAAACAGAAGAGAAGCAGTCTGAATAATGGAAAACCGGAGGATAATGGAAATGAAAAAAAGCAATTTTGTAGCAATGATTTTGGGAACAATCAGTTGTATTTTCTTTGCACTGGGAATGTGTATGGCAATGCTTGAGGAGTGGAATGCATTTAAGCCCGGTGTAATTGTCGGATGTGTTGGCCTTGTGCTGGGGCTGATTACAGTTCTGGTGTGGAGAAAAATGGAGAACAAGACACCGATTCAGATTACAGGAAAGGCAGTGCTCACGGCGGCAGTCGGGGTAATCGGTGCATTGACACTGGGAGTTGGTATGTGTTTGTGTATGGTATGGAGTCAGATGGTTCTGGGAATTATCATCGGGATTGTCGGAATTGTCATCCTGATGTGTCTCATACCTCTTTGCAGGGGATTAAAATAAGCGGAAAACAGAATATGCGGTATCTGAAACGGTTGGGAATTGCTTTTGTCATCCCAACCGTTTTTTTGCAGATTGAAATTCAAAAGATATTGTTTTTTTTGAAAAAGTTTGAAAAAGGGCATGATATGGCGTTTTTCTGGTGCATTCTTTTGCTGTTAGCCGGAATTGGAGAGCTTATTCTGTTTGTAAAAAGGGAAAATACTTGAAAATAGAGGGCATTGCACGTATAATGAATAGGACTGCGAAAGAAAATTTCATTACATCGTGATAAAATCGGAGAAAAGAGATGGGAAAAAGGTGCGCGTGGGCGGCACTGGCTGTAACGGCATTTTTCCTCTGCTTTGGGAGAACGGAGAAGCCATGCGAGGCTTCAACCATACAGAAGACAGAAGTAACGGACTTGACAGAGACATTTGCTGTAATCCTGCAGGGTGCCACCAGAGAGTTTGCCGCCGGATATGCATTGGACGAATCGTTTTTCATATGGCTGGATGCGGTATACGGGGACGACGCAGTGCTGCAACTGGCAGATCTGGTGAGCACCGGGCAGACGGAGCCGGAGGGCTGGCATACGGTTACCGGCAGCTCCATTCATGTGCTCTGGATGCAGTATTGCAGGGATGCGGGATACCAGAACCGGAAGCTTGATTGGGTGCACTGGAGGGAGTGTGCCGGCACCGGTGAGACGGTGTTAAGCTTTACGGGAGATTTCAATCTGGCGGAGGGCTGGTGTACGACAGAGTATATGAAACAGCAGCCGGAAGGAATTGCAGACTGTTTCTCTGCGCCGCTGCTTTCCCTGATGCGGGAGTCGGACATTCTGGTGATGAACAATGAGTTTGTCTATTCTGACCGGGGAGAACCGTTGGCTGGAAAGGCATATACCTTCCGGGCAAAACCGGAAATGGTGGAACATCTATCCTGGTTTGGGGCGGATCTGGTAACACTTTCCAATAATCATACCTTCGATTACGGAGAAGAGGGGCTGTTAGACACCTTTGCATACCTGAAAGAAGCCGGAATTCTTTATTCCGGCGCGGGGCAGAATCTGGAGGAGGCTTCTGGAATTGTAAGCTTTATTGCTAATGGCAGAAAAATTTCCATTGTGTCTGCCACCGAAATTGAGCGCAGCATCCAGTATACCCGACAGGCCACGGCGAGTGAGGCGGGGGTGTTAAAGACCCTTCAGCCGGAGTATTTTACGGAAGTAATCCGCAAGGCAAAAGCCCGGAGTGATTATACGATTGTGGTGTGTCATTGGGGGACGGAGGGAAATCTGCTTCCGGACACCGTTCAGATGGATCTGGCAGGAAGGTTTGTGGAAGCCGGCGCAGACGCCATTATCGGCGGACATCCGCACCGATTGCAGGGTGCGGAGTTCATAGACGGGGTGCCGGTGGCATACAGTATTGGCAATTTCTGGTTTTCCGATGCGACGCTTTATACCACGGTGGCGCAGATTATCCTTGGAGAGGATGGGACGCTCACGCTCCGATATCTTCCGTGTATCCAGAAGGACTTGACAACGAGCCTGATAACGGATAAAACAGAGAAGGAAGAATTTTATCATTATCTTGCCTCCATTTCCGGTCAGGTGGGAATTGACGCGGAAGGCAATGTTTATGATAAAAGTGCGGCGGATTATCCCGCCGGGCAGATTCTGTATGACCCGGATACCAGCACCACGGCAATCTGGGGCGGAATCGATAATGAGGGAAATGCCATCGATATCGTTGGTAACCGCAAATAGACAATTTGAAGAAAGAATGAGGAAATCAAAGATGAGTAAAAAACCTACCGTATTAATGATTCTGGATGGATTCGGACTGAATGACAGAACAGAGGGAAATGCTGTTGCACAGGCAAAAACCCCGAATATTGACGGCTTGATGAAGGAGTATCCTTTTGTAAAGGGATATGCCAGCGGACTTGCAGTGGGTCTGCCGGATGGACAGATGGGCAATTCTGAGGTTGGCCACCTGAATATGGGTGCAGGAAGAATTGTATACCAGGAGCTTACCAGAATCACGAAGGAGATTGAGGACGGCGACTTTTTCAAAAATGAGGCGCTGCTTGAGGGTATCGCCAATGTGAAGAAGAACCATTCCGACCTTCACCTGTACGGATTGCTTTCCGACGGCGGTGTTCACAGCCATAACA
Source organism: Roseburia sp. (assembly GCA_051877675.1). GTDB lineage: Bacteria > Bacillota > Clostridia > Lachnospirales > Lachnospiraceae > Roseburia. The sequence goes on from JBJEJC010000168.1 coordinate 22,618, forward strand.
CCCATCTTTACGGTTTACTGGAGTTGGCGAAGAGAGAGGGAATCGAGAATGTGTATGTACACTGCTTCTTAGACGGACGTGACACGGCGCCTTCCTCAGGAAAAGGCTTTGTGGAGGAATTAGAGGCAAAGATGGCAGAAATCGGTGTGGGAAAGATTGCTTCCATTTCCGGACGTTATTATGTTATGGACCGTGATAACCGTTGGGACCGTGTGGAGAAGGCTTATCTTGCCATGACAAAGGGCGAGGGAGAGACAGCGGAGAACGCAGTGGCAGCGATGGATGCCTCTTATGCTAAGGATGTTACCGATGAATTTTTTGTTCCCACTGTTATCACCGAGAACGGCGCACCGGTGGCTACCATTAAGGACAACGATACCGTCATTTTCTTTAATTTCCGTCCGGACCGTGCCCGCGAGATTACCCGGGCTTTCTGTGCGGATGAGTTTGATGGATTTGACCGTGGAGCAAGAAAAAAAGTGACCTACATCTGCTTTACCGAGTATGATGTGACAATCCCCAATAAGGAGGTTGCATTCAAGAAGGTAGAGTTAAAGAATACCTTTGGAGAGTATCTGGCGGCACATGGTAAGACTCAGGCAAGAATTGCCGAGACCGAGAAATATGCGCATGTTACGTTCTTCTTTAACGGCGGTGTGGAGGAACCGAATGTGGGAGAGGACAGAATCCTTGTGAAATCCCCGAAGGTTGCCACCTATGATTTGCAGCCGGAAATGAGCGCACCGGAGGTTTGTGACAAGCTGTGTGATGCAATCCGCTCTCAGAAATATGATGTGATTATCATCAATTTTGCAAATCCGGATATGGTGGGACATACCGGTATCATGGAAGCTGCCATCAAGGCAGTGGAGACGGTGGATACCTGCGTTGGCAAGGCAGTGGCAGCATTGAAGGAAGTGGATGGACAGATGTTCTTATGCGCAGATCACGGCAATGCAGAGCAGTTGGTGGATTACGAGACCGGCGTACCCTTCACCGCACATACCACCAACCCGGTTCCGTTCATTCTGATTAACGCAGATCCGGCATATACCCTGCGTGAGAATGGATGTCTGGCAGATATCATTCCTACCATGATTGAGATGATGGGCATGGAGCAGCCGTCAGAGATGACAGGCAAATCCTTACTGGTGAGAAAATAGAAAAAGACCGTCTGGCAGCAGTTTTGTGACGCGGACGTCTGGAAAAGAAAAAGAGTTCCGGGGGAGGAACTCTTTTTTCTTTCCGCCGACCGCAACGCATGCGGTATGTGGCGGCTGCCGGAGGCAATGCGCACCGCTTCCGGCAGTAAAACGGGGATTTATATGATAAAGTTAGAGGATAGCGACAGGTGGAAAAAACAATATAGGTAACGGACATCTATATGGTACTTTCCGCCTATCTGTGGTTTATTATAACGATGGTACTAAAGTACGTCAAGGACTTTTTAAAATAATTTATAAATCTATTAGTACAGCTAATAACAGAAGAAAAATATACAAAAATACTAATAAAAAGCAGCTTTTTTTCTATGCGGGGGGAAACGGTGACAGCAGGCAAAAACATTGACTTTCCCGAAGCCGGTGTATTATAATTTTTGAGTAGTCTTGTATTACGGAAGCATTGTAAAATTTAGGCGCATGATCGCCGGAAAAGAGGATAAAATGAGCATTCAGGAATTTAAGCCAGTCAAAGAAGGAAAAGTACGCGAGGTATATGATAACGGGGACAGCCTTATCATTGTTGCAACAGACCGAATTTCTGCTTTCGATCATATTTTAAAGAATAAGATCACCAAAAAGGGTGCTATTTTGACCCAGATGTCAAAGTTCTGGTTCGATTTTACCAGCGATATCGTGCCGAATCATATGCTTTCTGTTGACGTGGCGGATATGCCGGAATATTTTCATAATGAGAGATTTGATGGAAACAGTATGATGTGCCGCAAGCTGGAGATGCTGCCCATCGAGTGCATTGTGCGCGGATATATTACCGGAAGCGGCTGGGCAAGCTACCAGGAGAGCGGAACCGTGTGTGGAATCCGTCTGCCGGAGGGACTTTTGGAGTCTGACAAGCTGCCGGAACCGATTTATACACCGAGCACCAAGGCAGAGATTGGTCTGCATGACGAAAATATTTCTTTTGAACAGAGTGTAGAGATTTTAGAGAAGCTTTATCCGGGAAAAGGTGCCGGATATGCACAGCAGATTAAGGATTATACCATTGCACTGTATAAAAAGTGTGCGGAGTATGCACGCACCAGAGGCATTATTATTGCAGACACCAAGTTTGAGTTCGGACTTGACGAGAACGGAAATGTAGTGCTGGGTGACGAGATGCTGACACCGGACAGCTCCCGCTTCTGGCCATTAGAGGGATATCAGCCGGGACAGGGACAGCCTTCCTTTGACAAGCAGTTTGTAAGAGACTGGCTGAAGGCGAATCCGGACAACGATCTGCTTCTCCCGGATGAGGTAGTGACAAAGACAGTGGAGAAATACGAGGAAGCATTTGAGTTACTGACCGGAAAGAAGTTTGCATAAAGGGCAACTGACGTATCGCAGATACTTTTTTGAAAGGTAGATTATTTATGAATAGAAATGAGTATGGCAAGGGTATGCCGGTGCAGCCAAAGGACAGTGGAAAGAGCGGTCTGCATGAGGAGTGCGGCGTCTTTGGAATGTATGATTTTGATGGCGGAGATGTTGCATCCACAATCTATTACGGACTGTTCGCCTTACAGCACAGAGGGCAGGAAAGCTGTGGTATCGCAGTCAGTGAGACCAGTGGGCCTAAGGGCAAGGTGACCTCCTACAAGGGAATGGGGCTGGTCAACGAGGTGTTTACCCAGGAAAATCTGGAGCCCATGCGGGGAGATATCGGTGTGGGACATGTGCGTTATTCCACAGCCGGGGCATCCACCCGTGAGAATGCACAGCCGCTGGTGTTAAATTATGTCAAGGGTACGCTGGCGCTGGCACATAACGGCAACCTGATCAATGCCACGGAACTGCGGAAGGATCTGGAGTATACCGGAGCTATTTTCCAGACGACCATTGACTCAGAGGTGATTGCGTACCACATTGCACGGGAGCGTCTGAATTCCAAGACGGTTGAGGAAGCGGTGGGGCGTGCCTGCCGTAAAATCAAGGGTGCCTACTCCCTGGTTGTGATGAGCCCGAGAAAATTGATCGGGGCAAGAGATCCCTACGGCTTCAAGCCGCTCTGCATCGGAAAACGTGATAATGCCTATATCCTTGCGTCAGAGACCTGCGCGCTGGATACCATCGGGGCAGAGTATGTCCGGGATGTGCTTCCCGGAGAGACGGTTACCATCACACCGGAGAACGGGATAGTTTCGGATCTGTCCCGGGCGCTACCCAAGGAGCAGGAAGCAAGATGTATTTTTGAATATATTTATTTTGCCAGACCGGACAGCCATATCGATGGCGTCAGCGTGTATGCGTCACGGATTAAGGCAGGGCGTTTCCTTGCCATGGACTCCCCGGTAGATGCCGACCTGGTGGTTGGGGTGCCGGAGTCCGGAAATGCCGCAGCGCTGGGCTATTCCCTGCAGTCTAAGATTCCATACGGAACTGCATTTGTAAAAAACAGCTATGTGGGGCGGACCTTTATTAAGCCGAAGCAGAGCAGCCGGGAATCCAGTGTCCGGGTGAAACTAAATGTATTAAAGGAAGCTGTGGACGGAAAACGTGTCATCATGATTGACGATTCCATCGTCCGGGGAACCACCTCAGACCGTATCGTTAAGATGCTGCGGGATGCCGGAGCTACAGAGGTTCATGTGCGGATCAGTTCACCGCCGTTTTTATGGCCCTGCTATTTCGGAACGGATATTCCGGAGCGGAGGCAGTTGATTGCTTATAACCGGAGTATAGAGGAGATTCGTCAGATTATCGGGGCAGACTCTCTGGGATACCTTGAGATGGAGCGTTTAGAGGAGATGGTGGACGGACTGCCTATCTGCCGCGGATGCTTCAGCGGAACATACCCGATGGAACCGCCTACGGAGGATATCCGTGGAGAGTACGAGCAATAGACAGACTGCGAATAGAGGAATGTAGCCTGTGTAAACAGAGAACAGTCAGGAGGATATATAATGAGTACAGATTGCTATACCAGCCCATTGTCTGAACGTTATGCCAGTAAGGAAATGCAGTATATTTTTTCTCAGGATATGAAGTTCACTACCTGGAGAAAGCTGTGGATTGCCCTGGCGGAGACGGAGATGGAACTGGGACTTTCCGAGAACGGAAAGCCGGTCATCACTCAGGAGCAGATTGATGAGTTAAAAGCCCATGTGAACGATATTAATTACGATGTGGCAAAGGAACGGGAGAAGCAGGTTCGGCATGATGTTATGAGCCATGTGTATGCCTATGGACAGCAGTGTCCGAAGGCAGCCGGTATCATTCATCTGGGGGCAACCTCCTGCTATGTGGGAGATAATACCGATATCATTGTTATGCGGGAAGCACTGAAGCTGGTGCATAAGAAATTAGTGAATGTAATTTCAGAGCTGGCACAGTTTGCAGAGACCTATAAAGATCTTCCGACCCTGGCATTTACCCATTTCCAGCCGGCACAGCCTACAACAGTGGGAAAACGTGCTACGCTTTGGGCACAGGAATTTGTCATGGATCTGGAGGATCTGGAGTATGTGATGGGAAGCCTTAAGTTATTAGGCTCCAAGGGAACCACAGGAACCCAGGCAAGCTTTCTGGAGCTGTTTAACGGAGATCAGGAGACCATTGACAAGATTGACCCGATGATTGCCCAGAAGATGGGATTTACCCAGTGCTATGCGGTTTCCGGGCAGACCTATTCCAGAAAGGTAGATACCAGAGTGGCAAATGTTCTGGCTGGTATCGCGGCAAGTGCTCACAAGATGTCAAACGATATCCGTCTGTTGCAGCACCTGAAAGAGGTGGAAGAGCCCTTTGAGAAAAACCAGATTGGTTCCTCTGCCATGGCGTACAAGAGAAACCCCATGCGCTCGGAGCGTATCGCATCCCTGTCCCGCTATGTGATGATTGACGCTTTAAATCCGGCAATTACCTCTGCAACCCAGTGGTTTGAGCGGACGCTGGATGATTCTGCCAACAAGCGTCTCTCCATTCCGGAAGCGTTTCTTGCCATTGACGGCGTCCTGGATCTCTGCCTGAACGTGGTGGACGGACTGGTGGTTTATGATAAGGTCATCACAAAGCATCTGATGGCGGAGCTGCCCTTCATGGCAACCGAGAATATCATGATGGATGCAGTCAAGAATGGCGGAAATCGTCAGGAGCTGCATGAGAAGATTCGTCAGCTCTCCATGGAAGCAGGAAAGAACGTGAAGAAGGAAGGCAAGGATAATAACCTGCTGGAGCTGATTGCGGCAGATCCGGAGTTCAACCTCACGATAGAGGAGCTGCAGGCAGCTATGGAGCCTTCCAGATATGTGGGACGCGCACCGATTCAGGTGGAGAAGTTCTTAAAAGAAGTTGTAAATCCGATTCTTCTCGCAAATAAAGAGGAGATTGGCGTAAAGGCTGAGATTAACGTCTAAGAGCGTTGCCCTACGAAATATAGATTGAAACAAATAATGCTTACTATAAGAAATTGGTATGATTTCTATAGTAAGCATTATTTTTATTTCATAGGAAAGAACGCTTAACGGTAATCTCCCATAAAGAACAGAGCTACGGTTCCGGGACCGGAGTGTGCTCCGATGGTAGGCCCGATATAGTCGATGAGAAAGCTCTCAATGCCGAAGCGCTGTTTGATCTGGTCTGCAACGAACTGGGCATCTTCGATGCAGTCTCCGTGACTGATGAAAACAATATCGTTTTTGTCGCGCCAGGAGCCAAGCTGTTTTTCCATATTATCGACAAGGGCGAGCAGGGACTTTTTACGTCCGCGCACCTTACTCAAAACAATGAGATGTCCTTCGTTGTCTACGTGGAGAACCGGCTTCAGATTAATCATTGTTCCGACCACGGCAGCAGTTTTGGAGAGACGACCGCCACGGTAAAGATGGAACAGGTCATCTACGGTGAAATTGTGAACAAGATGGAATTTATTTTCTTCCAGCCATGCAGCCACCTCATCCATGGATTTGCCGGCTTCCTTCATGCTTACTGCTTTGTGAACCAGAAGCCCCTCTCCGAGTGTGGCGGCAAGGGAATCAACCACAGTAATCCGTGTCCCGGGATGGCGCTCCATGACATCTGTGGCAGCGAGACAAACATTGCCGTAAGTTCCGCTCAGACCGGAGGAAAATGCGATGTGGAGAATGTCCACATCCTGTTTATCCAGGATTGCTTCAAATAAAGCGGCAGCCTCCTGGGGATTGGTCTGGGACGTGGTGGGAAGGGAACCGTTCCGCATCATACTGTAAAATTCTTTTTCGGGAAGTGGATTCTCCCAGGTGTAGGTTTTTCCTTCGATTGTATAGGGAAGGGACATCATACCGATATGGTGTTCGGTTACATAGCTGATTGGGAGATCAGCGGTGCTGTCTGTCGTAATGATATAATCTTTCATAGCTTACCTCATTTCAAATTTATTGTAAATCGGCAGGGATTCGATAAATTGTCTTATCAGGACTTCTCCTATTATATCTGATTCCACCGGAAAATGAAAGTTAAAGCAGATATTTTGTGAAAAAAATATAAATTACAAAAATAGACTTTACAAGTGTGATAAAAGGAAGTATGATAAACACATCTTTTTTTACGCTATGATTTTCCTGTGTACCAGCTTATTTCGTTGTGCGGGATAGGAGCTTTTTTGAGGTACATCGGAGCAGCAAAAACATATGGAAGCGGGCAGCCGGAGAACGGTTTTGAGCCTGCGGACATTCTGGAGGATGCAGAATACTGCATTCTTGTCATTTATTTTTTCTATAAGCAGAAGATTTCATTCTGCATTTCAAAATGGAGACAACAATTACATATAGCATGTTTTTCCGGCAAGAGCAGGGAGGTGTACCTGTGAATATTGCATTCTGGGGAGAAACACGAGGCAGCGGAACTACGTCGAACCTGCTGGCGGTGGCATGTGCGCTTGCCTGGGGCTGGGAGAACGGAGGTAGTATTTCCTATAAGAGGAATGAAGCGGAGCAGCTTGTGGTGGAAGCCCGCGGAGAGTCGGGAATGTATACCTTAATTGACTGCGGCAGCAGAGAGGATGTGCAGACTGAAGCACTTCTGGAAAAGGCAGATCTGGTGGTGGTGAATGTGCGGCAGACAAAGCATATGCTGGAGCATTATTTTCTGACGTATGGAAGTCTGCCGAGACGAAGCTTTTTCCTGATCGGAAACTATTACGAGGATTGCTGGCATAACTGGAGAAATCTGGAGCAAAATTACCGGATTCCCCGTGGACAGGTGGGAGTAATTCCGTACAATCAGGAATTCTGTGAAGCCAGAAGCCGTGGAAGGCTAGAACAGTTTATGCAGAAGGGATATGCCGTAACCGACAGGTGTACCCGGCGAAATCCTTGTAGTATAAAGCTTCGTGAGCCGTTGACCATGGAGTGGAATCGTTATTTTTTTGACGAAGTGAGAAAAACAGCAGCCTTGCTGCGGAAAAGTCTGGAAGAATGATATTGTTATGGAAAGGAAGGAATTATTATGTTTGAGATTGTTTTTGAAAAGTATGGAAAGGCAATTCTTGTTGTGCTTACGCTGCTGGCGTTAGGCGGAATTATCGTGGTGGCGTTGAAATCAGACGGATATGTTGCACAGGCGTTTCAGAGCGCACTGACATCATTTTTTGACAAAATGAATGGGCTTCTGCCGTCAGACGCCGCTGCTGCACCGGCGGGCTTGCTGCTGTAAGGCTTAAGTATCTGCCGTATGGGATTTATTCCGGTGCGGCAGAATCAACAAGGAGAGGAAAATGAGTGAGAATTTAACATTTGAACCTAAGCCGGAGCAGTTCGGTGTGTTCTGGAAGTACATAGAGGAACCCACGGTGACGGATATCGATTATAACGGGAAGGAACTTTGGATTACGGATTTTGCGAAGGGGAGGTATCAGGCAGAGGAGGTAATCACAGACCGGTTTCTTGCGACCTTTACCCATAATATGGCGAATTGTGTCAATAAACAGTTTAACAATGCCAACAAGGTACTGGAGGCGGATACGAAGGAACTGCGTATCAGTATCCTGCATGATTCTGTGGCATTGTCCGGGACCAGTGTGTGTATTCGGAAATCCCCGGCGCTGGTGCGCAATACCATAGAGGGGATGATTGCGGACGGTTACTGCCCCAAATCCATTCTGCAACTTCTGATTAATTGCGTGCTGGCAAAGATGAATTTTATTTTTGGCGGGGAGCCGGGAAGCGGCAAGACGG
>JBJEJC010000169.1:0-6708 GCA_051877675.1 Roseburia sp.
GCAATGTAATTCAAACCTTGACAAGGTAGTGCGTGCGCTGTTATAATAACGAATTTGTAGAGATTGTTCATAGAGGTGTGATATGGAACAGTATGTAGTTAAGGGAGGCAATCCGCTGGTTGGCGAAGTGGAGATTGGCGGCGCAAAGAATGCGGCGCTGGCGATTCTTTCCGCGGCAGTCATGACGGATGAGACCGTTACAATAGAAAATTTACCAAATGTCAGAGATATCAATGTTTTGCTGAATGCGATTGCTGAGATTGGGGCACGGGTGGACCGCCTGGACGATCATACCGTTAAGATTAACGGTTCCTTTATCAGTGATCTGAATGTAGACAATGAATTTATCCGTAAGATTCGGGCGTCCTATTACCTTCTGGGTGCGCTTCTCGGGAAATATAAGCATGCTGAGGTGGCACTTCCCGGCGGCTGCGATATTGGGAGCCGTCCCATTGACCTGCATTTAAAGGGCTTCCGTGCGCTGGGGGCAAGTGTGGAGATTAAACATGGTCTGGTGATTGCATCCGCGGAGCGGCTGGCTGGAACCCACATTTATCTGGATAAGGTGTCTGTGGGAGCCACCATCAATATTATGATGGCGGCAGCCATGGCGGAGGGCAAGACTACGATTGAGAATGCGGCGAAGGAGCCCCACGTGGTTGACGTGGCGAACTTCTTAAACAGCATGGGTGCCAACATCCGCGGCGCCGGAACCGATGTAATCCGTATCGTGGGTGTGGAGAAGCTGTATAAAACAGAGTACTCCATCATTCCGGACCAGATTGAGGCGGGAACCTTTATGCTTGCCGCGGCAGCAACCAAGGGAGACGTGACGGTGAAGAATGTCATCCCGAAGCATTTGGAGGCAATCAGTGCGAAGCTGCTGGAGATTGGCTGTGAGGTGGAGGAGTTTGACGATGCGGTACGGGTGGTGGCATCCAAGCCGTTGCATCATACACAGGTAACAACGCTTCCTTACCCTGGCTTCCCGACGGATATGCAGCCCCAGATGGCGGTGGTTTTGGGAATCGCAGAGGGTACCAGTACCGTGACCGAGAGCATTTTTGAGAATCGTTTCAAATATGTGGATGAACTGACCCGCATGGGTGCCAACATCAAGGTCGAGAGCAATATTGCCATTATAAACGGAATCGACCGGTATACCGGGGCAAGAGTAAACGCACCGGATTTACGTGCCGGAGCTGCCCTCGTGCTCGCAGGGCTTGCGGCGGAAGGCATTACGGTTGTAGATGATATTTATTATATTGAACGGGGATACGAAGCCTTTGAGAGCAAACTGGCGGCTTTGGGCGCATTGATTGAGAAGGTTTCCACCGAGAAAGAAATCCAGAAATTCACCTTGAAGGTTTCTTAAGGAAAGACGTGAATTCCGGTCTGCCACACCGGAATTCGCATAAGAATATATAGGTATGCAAAACAGAAAAGAGTGACAGCCGCATCAGCGATTGGAAATCGAAGATGCGGCTGTCACTCTTTTGGCATCGAATTCAGATAACGGACTGGATGCTTAAGCCCTCCTGCGTGGATAAATCAAGGCAGGTGCCGTCGTTGAACTGGATTAAAGGCTTGGAAAGCCGGTTCTGGTTCAGCATTACCACGGTGGCAGAACGACCATCGCTTAAAATAACGCGGTGATTCTGATAAGTGTTCGCAATGTGGGAAAGGAAGGTCAGAATATACTTGGGATTGTATTTCTGCAGACCGTCCTGTTCGAAATTGGCGATTACCTGGAACGGGCACAATGGCGCACGATAGGAACGGGCAGCCGTCATGGCATCATACACGTCGGCAATTGCCACAATCATCGCATATTCATCGGTGTCATTTTTGGTCAGCCCCATAGGGTAGCCGGTGCCGTCACACCGCTCGTGATGGCAGAGAGCCGCTTTTTTAATGTGGCTGTCCAGAGAAAGACCCTTTAACAGGTCATAGCTGAAGTTGGGATGCCGTTTTACCAGTTCAAATTCCTCATCGGTATATTTGCCTGGTTTATTCAAAATCTCTTCGGGAATCTTTAACTTGCCGATATCGTGGAGCAGTCCGCAGAGCGTGAGCGTATCCAACTGCTCAGAATCTACTTTCAGCCAACGACCGAGACGGCGGCTCACCAGCGCCACATTTAAGGAATGGGCGTAAACGCTGTCATCCGAAGAACGCAGATTGTGCAGCATATTGAACAAATCCAGTGAAGTCTTGCAGGACTTGTACAAATCTACCGTCTGGGAAAGAAGCTCACTGATAGGGAGTGGCTTTCCCTCATGCACGAATGCTTCAAAGCTGTCGCGGATCAGACTTAACACCAGTGTGTGATCAATCTGAAAATTCTGGAATTCTGCGGAAGAACGAATCTGCTGCGTGTAGACCGGAGACAACTGCGGCTTTGGCGCCGGAGCCGGTTCCTCGGTTTCCTCCGAAGATTCCACAAGAACAGAAGTAATGTTATAAAATGTGATACGAAGAATTAACTGCTTTGTCAGCGGGACATCCTTGTCCGCAACGAGCTGGCCACCTTTGGTGCGCACTTCCTCGGCAGTTATCATGCCTGGGACCAGGTCAATTACTGGAATTCTTTTCATAAGCAACCCTCGATTTCCATATCCTTGGAATTTTTATAAGTATAGTATAAAGATTTGGAAAAAGAAAGTCAATAAAAAGCTTGACATATATGGGAAAAGGGTGTAACGTAGTTGCGTAGATTGGATAATTCAATATTGTAAAAATTTTCTTATTCAGAGTGATGGAGATACAAAGGATCTGTGAAGTCACGGCAACCCCGTATGGAAGGTGCCAACCTGAGCGAGCAATGCGCGTGCCGATTCGGCAGCGTGGTGTAAGATAAGTTCGAACAATAAGAGGATTTGATAATCTAGGTGTCATGTCCGCTTGTTTTCGCAAGCGGATTTTTTGTTTCATAGGAAAGACCTTGTTATATTAATGTGTGAAAGTGAATGCCTTTCCTATGAAAAAAAACGCTCCGCGAGAATCGCACTGCGGCGGAATGGTAGATGTTGCTGACGCAACCCGCCGCAGGCGAAGAATCCTGCGGAGCAGGATTCTTTTTTATACAAATAGCGAAGGGAGTATACAAATGGAGAAAAGATTATTTACCTCAGAGTCTGTTACAGAGGGACATCCGGATAAAGTCTGCGATGCGATTTCCGATGCAATTCTGGATGCCTGCATGGCGGAGGACCCCATGAGCCGTGTGGCATGTGAGACTGCAAGCTGTACCGGTTTTGTCCTGGTGACCGGAGAGATTACAACAAAGGCGAAGCTGGATATTCCGGCAATCGTGCGTAAAACCGTGAATGAGATTGGTTACAATGATGCAAAGACCGGATTCGACGGCAACACCTGTGCCGTGATGGTGGCGCTGGATCAGCAGTCTCCGGATATTGCGATGGGTGTGGATAAGGCGCTGGAGGCAAAAGAGGGGGCACTTACCGATGAACTGGATACCGGAGCCGGTGACCAGGGAATGATGTTTGGCTATGCAACAAACGAGACACCGGAGCTGATGCCCTATCCGATTTCTCTTGCCCATAAGCTGGCATTACAGCTTACCAAAGTGCGCAAGGACGGAACCTTACCCTACTTAAGACCGGACGGAAAGACCCAGGTCTCTGTGGAATATGATGAGAATGGCAAGCCGAAGCGCTTAGAGGCAGTCGTGCTCTCTACGCAGCATGACGAGGATGTGACGCAGGAGCAGATTCACGCGGATATCAGAAAGTATGTATTTGATCCGGTTCTCCCGGTAGAGATGGTGGACAACGAGACAAAGATTTTCATCAATCCCACCGGACGCTTCGTAATCGGTGGACCTCACGGGGATGCAGGTCTTACCGGACGGAAAATCATTGTGGATACCTACGGCGGTTATGCCCGTCACGGCGGCGGCGCTTTTTCCGGAAAGGACTGCACCAAGGTGGATCGTTCCGCAGCCTACGCAGCGCGTTATGTGGCAAAGAATATCGTGGCAGCAGGACTGGCAGAGAAGTGCGAGATTCAGCTTTCCTATGCCATCGGAGTCGCACAGCCCACATCTGTTATGGTGGATACCTTCGGAACCGGAAAACTTTCGGATGAGAAGCTGGTGGAGATTATCCGCGAAAACTTCGATCTTCGCCCGGCGGGTATCATTAAGATGCTGGATTTAAGAAGACCCATTTACCGTGGAACCGCAGCATACGGGCATTTCGGACGTACCGATCTGGATCTTCCATGGGAGGCCGTGGATAAGGTGGAGACACTGAAAAAGTATTTATAGGATGTTTTATGAAAAGTTTAGATTATTTTACATAATTTAAATGGGATTTTGGACTTTTCATGCTATAATAGGTCATAAGGGCAAGTCTCTTATGACCTTTTTCCATATTAGGAAGGAATGTGGTATGAAATTTAAGACCAAGATAATAATTTCATTCTGTATTATCATATTTGTGCCGATTTTTCTGGCAACGGTGGTGTTGTTTGGCTTTCAGCATATTCAGATTAAGGCGATACAGAAAACATATGGTGTGGAGGCGGGAAACTACAGCTATTTTTCTAATTCCATGCAGCTTTTGAGCCGGTTTACCAAGGAGGACTTTGAGGAGATATATGCCACGGCGCTGCAGAATCCGATACGTCTGGAGGACGAGGCGTATTTGGAGAAGCTGAACCGGCAGCTTTCCGAGAAGAGTTCCTATCTGATTGTAAGAAAAGATCAGGAACTGGTTTTTGTCGGCGGCGATAATGGGTCGGTGCTTCTGCCTCAACTGCCCGATTATGGGGAGGCGGAGGAAAACTCCAATTCCGGCACATATATAGATGGAGAGGACCAGGTGCTTTTAAAACAGGTTGATTTTACCTACTGCGATGGCAGTAAGGGGAGCGCTTTTATCGTAACCGCGCTACAGGAAACGGTGCCGGAGATTAAGAAACTGGTGGCGGACGGACTGGTTTCTGTCCTGCTCATTCTGATTCTGACGGCGTGTATGCTTTCCATGTGGATTTATACCAGTCTGATTAATCCGATTAAAAAACTTCAGGTTGCGGCACAGAATATCAAGGAGGGCAATCTTGATTTTACGGTGGAAGCGGAGAGCAGGGACGAGATCGGGGAGCTTTGCAAGAGCTTTGAGGAGATGCGGCAGCGCCTTAAGGATAACGCGGAGGAGAAGCTTGCCAGTGAGAGGGAAAACCGTGCATTAATCAGCAATATTGCCCATGATTTGAAAACACCGATTACGGCGGTGAAGGGATATGCAGAAGGGATTATGGACGGGGTGGCAGATACCAGGGAGAAGCAGGAGAAATACATCCGTACCATTTACAACAAGGCAAACGAGATGGATAACCTGATTAACGAGCTGACTCTCTACGCCAAGATTGATACGAACCGGATTCCCTATAATTTTGCCAAGATTAATGTGGCAGCCTACTTCAACGACTGTGTGGAGGAGCTGGGGCTGGATCTGGAGACAAGAAATATCAGCATGGCATATTTCAACTATGTGGAGGAGGATGTGCAGATTATTGCGGACCCTGAGCAGTTGAAACGGGTGATTCATAATATTGTGAATAATTCCGTAAAATATCTGGATAAGCAGAAGGGTGTGCTGAATATCCGCATCAAGGATGTGGGAGATTTTATTCAGGTAGAGATTGAGGATAACGGAAGAGGAATTGCCCAGAAGGATCTGCCCTATATATTTGACCGGTTCTACCGGGCGGATGCATCCCGGAATTCGGCAACGGGTGGTAGCGGAATCGGACTTTCCATTGTGAAAAAGATTATTGAGGATCATGGCGGTAAAATCTGGGCGACCAGCCGGGAATCCATCGGAACCGTGATGTATTTTGTATTGCGGAAATATCAGGAGGTGCCAAATGAGCAGAATATTGATCATTGAAGATGAAGTGGAGATTGCAGACTTAGAGAGAGATTATCTGGAACTGAGCGGCTTTGAGGTGGAGACGGAGAACAACGGGACTGCGGGGCTTAAGCGTGCGCTGACCGAGGATTTTGATATGTATATTCTGGATCTTATGCTGCCGGGAATTGACGGTTTTGAGATCTGCAAACAGATTCGTGAGGAGAAGAACACACCGATTCTTATGGTTTCGGCGAAGAAGGATGACATTGATAAAATCCGGGGACTGGGACTTGGGGCGGACGATTATATCACGAAGCCTTTTTCACCCAGTGAGCTGGTGGCGCGTGTGAAAGCACATCTTTCCCGGTATGAACGTCTGATCGGAAGCAATGCGGTGGAGAATGATGTGATAGAGATTCGCGGCATCCGTATCGACAAGACAGCAAGACGGGTGTGGGTCAACGGGGAGGAGAAACCCTTCACTACCAAAGAATTCGACCTTCTGACCTTCCTTGCGGAGAATCCGAATCATGTGTTTACCAAAGAGGAACTGTTTCAGCAGGTGTGGGATATGGAGTCCGTGGGCGATATTGCCACCGTTACGGTCCATATTAAAAAGATTCGTGAGAAAATCGAGATGAATACTAATAAGCCGCAATATATTGAGACAATCTGGGGCGTAGGTTATCGCTTTAAATTATAGAAGAGAAGCCCAGATTGTCCCAATGCGCATAGGCGCACAGAATCGGCAAGCGATTCTGTATCTGGGGTGTAGGTTATCGCTTTAAATTATAGAAGAGAAGCCCAGATTGTCCCAATGCGCATA